>CALEZK010000245.1 GCA_937928585.1 uncultured bacterium
GGGTGGTTGTGGTAATATGTGCAGACTACGAAGTTAGTCAAGAATTGACTAACACGGTGTGCGGCATGGTGCCGTTCCCGGGTTCGCTTCAAGAAAAGGAGAATTTCAGGTCATGGGTTTCGAATCAATCTTCAACATCCTCGTGGACATCTTTACGCCGTTCCTCGACATCCCCGTGTTGGGTGATATCCTCAGCGGCATCCTCGGCTTCCTTGACGATTTCTTGCCGGAAGAACAGGCGTAATCGTCCTCTATCGAGGTAACATGAATTTCATATGCGGGACAACCGGGACTTAAGTCGGTTGTCCCGCGTTACTTTTTCCCCACCGCTTGCGACGTGTGACCACACAGACGTATTCTCTAGGAGCTGAGTCTAACTATTCATTCTCACTTGGAGGAATCTGTCATGTCCGGCAACGGCAATTCTCACGGCCCGGCACCCACCACCCGTTTTCCGGTGGTATCGTTTCCGGAGGGTAGGGCGCAGGCGGAGGATCGGCGCAAGGCGTTTCCATACAAGTTTCCGCGTGATACACGCCATATGGGCGGCAAGTTTACGGTGGAAGAAAACGCGCGACGTCTGTTGCGATACTTCTACTTCGAACGTCGCCTTTCGCACGCACTTGGTTCGTGGACCTTGGCAATCCCGGAGTTCGAGGTCAAACTGGAGACCGGCCGCCATATCTTCTATCACGCCGACGCGGCGAGCACCTTGCGCACGCGCCTGAACGAACAGGAAATCAGCTTAAAATCCATCGACGCTTATCGTGATGAAGAAATCGACCGGTTCATCGAAGAAATGCTTTCGGCGGCGGACGCGCCGGAGCTCTTGGTGGGAGTGCATCAGGTCGCCGGGCGTGCGCTTGCGACTGCGTACCAACACCACATCGACGATACGTGCCCAGTCACCGATGCGCCGACGATTCGCGCGTTGCAGCGCATTCTCGTGGATTTTCCGCCCATGCTCGGCTGGGCGGACGCCGCGCTGGCCGCATACATCGACGGTGGGATCAACGAAGATCGCTTGGCGGCCTGGCGTTGGCACCTGCAGGACCTCCTGAAGAGCATCGGCGGTGTCAGCGGCGCGGACGAGCGTTGCGCGGCCCCTGTGAAACTGAGAAGCATCGAGAAACCCTATGAACGCAATACGGTGCCATTCCGCGACTCGCGGTTTACTACGTTCCACCATACGGGCGACTACGATGTCGCAGATGGAGCGCCGCGCTTCCCCGCTGAATCGTACGAGGGGCTGCGGCTTCGCTTCATTCGCACCCAGCGCGACGAAGTGGACGCCATCGAAGCGTTCGGCACCTTCCTGTGGGATATTCGCTTCAAGGATTTCAAAGCCGAATACGATCTTGCGCGCATCACGTGGGACGAAGCACGACACACCGAAATCGGACACCGCACGCTACTGGCGAGCGGTTATGATCCATTTGAATTACCAAACCGTTTGACGGGTTCAACGTGTCGCGGTCCGATGGAACCTGCCTTCGCAATGGCGGAGATCAATTTGTTTGGCGAGGTCGGCGTGCTGAAGACGATCAACAACCTCATCGACAAGGCGCGCGACGAAAACGACACCATCCTCGCTCACGCCGCAGACTTTATTCGCTCCGACGAACGAACACACGTGAAAAAAGGCCAGCACATCCTCGGCGTGATGACCGATCTCGGCAGCCAGAAACTGGAACTGCGCACGCGCGAGTTGTTCACGGAATGCCTGGTGAGCCTGGGCGCAATCGCATCCGATATGGACGTGTTTACGGTAAGCAGGGAAGATTTGGAGCATTTGGTCGGGGAGTGATTGTGCCAAATAACCGTGAAATGCGAATCAAGTACACCAGGGACGCCCGATTCAATTTAGAAACGTAGTCTACGTGCCGTGCTGGCGAATATTCGCATCTAAACTTCGATCATAGTTTATCGTAGTCTTGGTGTGACCCAATCCAGATCCACACGAATACATCGCCAGAGAGGAACTTTTCCACGGCCCTGTAATGCTTGCCAACGCGGACAGACCAAAGGCCGTTGAGAATTGGTTTGAATTGAAGCGACGGATGACGGGGGTTGCTTAACCAAAGTTGAAAGTTTTTGTTGGCGATCTGCTGAATGTCTTCGGGCAGCGCTCTACAGAATTACCAAAAACGAGGAGATGCAATGCTCGTCACGGAAAAGAATCGCACTCGCCATCGCGGTATGCCTTCTCCGCTTCACGCGCGAGTGACTGAAGCCGTTCCGAATGGGCATCACTTTCCATTTGGCGATCCCACTCGTCCGAAGCGTAGTTTTGAAGCCACGCATTGAGTTCGGAGCGCTCTCTTTCCGTAAGCGATTCAATAGCCATCTTGATTTCGATCAGGCTCATGGCATAAGTGTACTCCAGTAGGCACTGGACGGCAAGTGTCGAACGTAAAACCCATTCGTCCCGATTTGAGATTATTCGCATCCGATTTTCAAAGTAAGCACCCTTTCCCTCTCTCCCCCTCCATGCGTTAAACTACCCCGACTGAATTCGGGAGAATCTTGTATATGAAAGCGATTACCCGCCAGTGGCGGAATTTTGTGCATTCGCGGAAGTTTGCGAAAATCGGCAAGGGTTGCCGGTTTCTGGGGCGCGATTTGACGGTCGAAGGGCACGTGGAGCTTGGGGACTTCGTCCGCGTTCGCGATGATGTAAAGTTGCGCGCGAGCGAAGGGGCGAAGATCGTCATCGGAAGCCGATGCCTAATCAGTTGGAATGTGATCATCGAGGCGGGCGAGCTTATCGAAGTGCACGATATGGCGGGTCTCGCGGAGTACGTGCGGGTGCGCGATGGAACGCATCTGATTTACGGCACCGACGCGAATTGGCGTTACGTGCCAAATTATTACACACCCGTGATCATCGGCGAAGGGGCCTGGGTGGGCAGCGGCGCGTACGTTTCAAAGGGCGTTAAAGTTGGCAAAGGCGCGGTAATTGGCGTGGGCAGCATGGTGACAAAGGACGTGCCAGATTTTGAAGTATGGGCAGGTTCGCCCGCTCGGTTTCTGCGCCATCGCCTGCACGATCTCCCGGAAGAGCTGCAGAAACTTTCTGAAGAACTTATCTCGAAATACGGCATCAAGCAGGACCGCCGGGAGTTTTAGTCGTGGCAGTACGCGCGATCACGTTTGATTTTTGGCGCACCTTGTTCTGCGAAGCACGCGAACCCGTCGAACGCAGGCAACTACGGACCGATGCGGTGAGCCGCGCAGCCGGTGTCGCGCCGGAGGCGGCAGAAAAAGCGCTGCACGTCGCGGAATCAGACTTTCTTCATCATCACGTGCATCAGCAACAGACCCTGGGACCGCCCGATGCGGTGCGTATCGTCGAGCGAGAACTTGGCATTCGATTCGACGCGAATACGCGATTGGAGTTGGCGCACATATTTGGCACGGCGATACTTTCGTATCCGCCAGAACCAATTCCACACGCCGTTGAAGCCGTGCGCGCGGCCGCGGAACGATTTCCAATCGGCATCATTTCGGACGCGGGAATCAGTCCCGGCAGCTCGTTGCGCCAGCTACTGGATATGCATGGGATGATGCCATACTTTCGCGTGTTGGCATTCTCGGACGAAGTGGGTGTATCGAAACCGCAGACGCTGATGTTTGAAACCGCTGCGCGCGGGCTTGGCGTTGGCTTGCACGAACTGTTACACATCGGCGATCTGCAAGCAACGGACATCGCGGGCGCGCAGAGCATCGGTTCGAAGGCTGCGCTGTTCGTTGGCGATAACGACCGCTATCGCGCGAGCACGACCGCAGATTTCATCCTGGAAAGTTGGGCGCATTTCGTTGAATGGCTGCCCGGCTTCAATCCTGAAAACGGCTAGCCCGCCATGGGCGCGCGAAGCATCTCCGCGTGAAAAGGTTCCGTGTCCGTGTTGATTGCTATTACTGGCAGCGTATTCGCCAACATACTGCCGGGATTCGCAAACAGCGTTAAGTCGACCCACCGAATGAACGCGGGGCCATCGCTTCCGCAAATCACGATCTCGGTGTTGGCCGCTTCTCGCTGTCTCCGAAACCGCTCGATTGAATCGTGTTCCTGCATTGCATCCGATTGGCTCGCAACGGTGCCGTGGCACAGGTGCACGTGAACCTGCTCAATCGGGATTGTGCGGGCGCGCGGGAGTGCGCGAAGGAACTCGATGTTGTCGCTCGTCAATGCCTCGTGTGCTCGCGCGATCTCGTCGAAGCGATCATCGCCGAGCCGCTCCTTCATCGATGAGGCTTTGCGCAACGCGCGCACCACCTGGCGATCTGCTTCACCTTGCACGCAAACAATTCGACGTTCGCGCAGCCGGTTGATTACTTCATTGGGCTGAGCGTGGCCAGCGGCAAGGTTTCCCGTGCACAAAATCATGTGAATGCCCTGCGCGGCGATGCAATCCAACGCAGTGTCGAGCGCTGCGAGGTGGCCGTGAGGTCCGCCGATAACGGCGAAGAGCATGGAGAATCCCCTTACGTGAAATGGGCGACAGGTTGAGTTTCAGGACTATACGGGGAGATTGGAGGCGAATCAAGATCGCTTAAACCCCAGTATTTACAGGGCTTTGCGGCGAATTTTGTCAAGGATGAATTCGGAGAGTTCAGGAAACCCCTATAAATACAGGCCGAAGTAGGGGTGAAATTCATTTCGACCCCGAAAATAGGGCTTGACAAAAGCCTCGTTACTTTGTACATCAGGGCATGGGCCGGGTGGGTCTCCCAGCCACCCGAAGCACAAAACCCGCTGGAAACGCCTATCGCGTTGCCAAGGATATACGAGGGTACGTCGTGGGGATTCTGGGACAGCAAATCTAAGGAGGCTGAAGAATGGCAGGCAAGAAAGCATTGACGAAGGCACAAATCGTCAGCACGTTGGCGGACAAGTCGGGTCTGAGCAAGAAAGACGTCGGCAACCTGCTCGCGGAATTGACGGCGCTTGCGTACAAGGAAGCCAAGGCGGGATTCACCATCCCCGGTCTTGGCAAGCTTGTGATCGTGAACCGCAAGGCGCGTATTGGTCGTAACCCGGCCACCGGCGCGACGATCAAGATCCCCGCGAAGCGCGTGTTGAAGTTCCGCATCGCGAAGCAGGCGAAAGACTCGATTAAGTAGTCTGCCGTCACGCACGTTTCAGAACCGGCCCGGTTGCATCATCGGGCCGGTTTCTTTTTTTGTTGGGAAGAGGGTAGCGGGAACGCTCGCCCTGCCTCCTCTCGCTTACTTTGACGAATCACGTTCCACCGCATATAATTGCGTCATGCGAAACTCAGACGTTCATATACTTCAGCATGCGAGACCGGTCGATAATCCCTTTTTCGGAATAATCGAAGTGCTGGCGGTCGCCGGCGCGGTTTTCCTGGCCGCACAAATAAAGATTTGGCTCTACTGGACGCCGGTGCCCTTGACCCTGCAAACTTTACCGGTGTTGGCTGCAGCTTACGTAGTGGGACGCGACCGTGCGGCGATGGGGATTGGTCTCTACCTGACACTCGGGGCAGTCTTCAGCATGTTCGAAGCGAGCGGCGTGTCCATCTTCGCGGCGCCTTTCGGTGCAACCACAGGCTTCCTGATCGCATTTGCGATTGTCCCGTTCGTTTGCGGCGCGATTAAGCGGCCTGCGCTTGCGATAGCAACGGCAACGTTGGTGCTCTACGCAGTGGGGATGACCTGGTTTTGTTTCTGGGCGGGCGTTGGCCCGGTGGAAGCATTCACCATGGCGATTGCGCCGTTCATAATCGGCGACATCGCGAAGGGCATCGTGGCCTACCTGGTCGCGCGTCGCGCACAGCGTCAGCCAGAGACAGCGCAGGCTTAGTCCTTGACTTCCTCAGCTTTCTCCCGCTCAACCTCCGCCAGCCGTTGCGTGCGTTCCCAGGTCTGCTGCTTCTTGCCAAAGAGCAGTCGCGCGTAAAACGGAATCTTCCACAACAGGAACATGGGCACTGCCAACAGGCCCACCCACACTTCCCGTGGTGCATTGCGTTGGTATAGTCCGGCGACGACATAGAGAATCGTAATGGCGAAGTAAGTTCCGAAGACGATGACCCAATGCCAGCCAAGAAAAAGTCCTGATACCAGCGCGACGCCAAGCATGGCGACCTGCGCAAACACGAACAACGACAGCGGCGGCACGCAAAGCTCCAGCAGCATATCCAGATAGCGCCACCGTGGTCTGCGTACAAGCGCGCGCAGAAGCGGCGGTGCGAAGTTTCGCAATGTCTGCACGCGGCCACTCTCCCACCGCTTGCGTTGTGGTTCGGCTTGTTGCTGGGTTGTTGGCATCTCGGAAATCACGATTGCGTCATGATTGCAATAGACGCGGATATCGTCGAGCAACAAACGCACGGAGAACTCGATGTCCTCCACGATGGAATGCGCGGGCCAGCCGTAGC
>CALEZK010000246.1 GCA_937928585.1 uncultured bacterium
TTGTCGAGCGACTGACCGGCATCAGCAATCAGATGGTGGCCAGCGCCCCACCTTTTGCCGAGGTTGCCGATGAGGTACTGCGCCGCTTGCTGCATGATTTGCTTGCCGGCGCGCGTGCTTCCCGTGAACAGAATTTTCGCGGGACGTTGATCGATGAGCTTACGGCCCGTGTCTTTGCCGCCGTAGATCACGTTGATCGCGTCTTTCATGAAGCCGCTGCCGTCGACGATTTCCTCGACCAAGCCTTTGAGCGGCGTCCATTCGGACGGCTTGAAGACAATCGAGTTGCCCGCGATGAACGCGGTCATCATCGGAACGAACGCGAGGTTGAACGGGAAGTTCCACGGGGAAATGATCAGCACCGGGCCCATCGGCTCGTAGCGGACATACGACTTCTTGCCTTGAAGAATTAGCGGCGTTGGGACCTTTTCGTCGCGCAGATATTTTTCGGCGTTTTTGCTGTAGAAGTCGATAATCTCAAGCACCGCACGTACGTCAGCCATCAACGCATCCGTACGCGCTTTGCCGGTCTCCTGCACAAGGCGGTCGACGATCTTTTCCTTGTTCTTCAAAACGTAGTCGCGAATTTTCAAAGTCTCGCGAACACGGTCCGCAACGGACATCGCCCGAATCTTGTCGAACGCACCGCGCGCGCGTGTGAACGCGGCCTGGATTTCGGCATCGCTCGGTTCGGGAAACGAATACAATTTTTGTAGCGTTCGCGGATCCCGCACGACCACTTCCGCGCTTCCCGAGCCAATTGTGGCTTCCGGGGTGAGTAACGAAGCTTGCGCCATGACGAAACGACCTCCACCGTGTCGTGGGCCTTGCATCGCGAGTCTACCGATAGGTAGGGACAGTGCCGGCCCGATTATTCACGCACCATCGATTTTCGAGAATTACGTCCCAAATCACTATAACAAAGCCCCTCGACACTGACAACCTCTCGATTTCCGGAGGCAACCCAGATTCTCAGAAATCTCACCGGAACGCGCTCAAGTTACTGAGCAGCGTTTTCCAGTCGCTCGGGAACGCTTCGCTGACCGCTTGGTGCAGATTAAAGCTCCTCACGTTAGAGCAGGGGGGAGCAATTTTTTTGACGATTCAAGGGTGTGACCCTGCCGGAATCGTTGTAACTCTTTTAATTTGGTGCTCGTCTTCCTTTGGGTCGATGGCGCTTCTTGCGGTCGTCGTAAGCCAAAACGGTAGCGTTGCTACCGTACTCCACAAAACGATCTCTTGCTCACGCGCGGATCTTGCTCTGTTATTTAGGTTGGTGCGTTGCACCGTTCCTCGGTTTATCGGCGCTTGCGCTTCTGTACGGTTACCCGAAGGCCTGGCCCTCGCCCCGGTAGGTTGGGGTTTCGGTGGTGACTTGGCCGTTTTCGATGAGGAGTAGCGCGTTAAAGCGTTCGCACAGTTCTCCTGCCTTTGCGTAGCGCATGATGATGGGGTCGCCGATCGCGAGCCGTTCGGGACCCGTGTAGTGGATGGGGGTTTGCACCTCGCCTGCGCCTTCCACGTTGTTCAGGCGGGCGCCGTCGGGAAGATAGGGCTTGGGTTGTTTGACGGCGCCGGTGCCGCTGGCGACGTAGCCGCCGCCCTGGCAGGTATAGACGCCGTGCTTTGGAATCCTCGTTATTTCTATGGCGTACCCCGCCGCGGGTTGGTGTCGAAAGCCCGCGTAATGGTCAAAGAGTGTTGGGGAGTAAAACCCGGAGCCGACGGTCACTTCCGTTATGCACGCTTCTTCCCGCGTCGTTTCCATGCTGCCGGTACCACCACCATTGACGAGCGCAAGCGTGTGACCATCCAGCCGCAACGCCTCGACAATGCGCGCGCGCCGTTCACGCACTTCCGTGAGCGACCTTTTTTTCAGAAACTGGACAAACCCGTTAAACGCCCAACTGCCCGGCACCGCATCCGGCAGTCCCGCAATTTGCGCTTCGTATCCCATTACGCCGACCAACGCCACATACTTGCGCATTCGAATTATCTGTCCGAGCGACACAGCCTGATCGGGTGTTTTTATCGGTGATCGCAACACGCCGAAATAGAGACCCGGAAACTGAGTCGACATATCGAGGTCCATACACAGTGGAATGACGGTGTTGAATTCTTTTCCGTATCGGTCGCACTGGCGGACCTGCTCCTCGCAATCGACCATCAGGGTGATGCGCTTGCCGCGCAACAATTCCTCGGCGAGTCCCGAATCCTCGACATCGTCATAAGCGGGATAGCCGACGAGAATGTCGTCAATCCCCTGATGGCTCAGGAAAACCGCCTCCCGCAGGCTATAGGCCATGACGCCCTGGTAAACCGAATCGCACTCAAGCACGCGTTCGATGAGGTGCACACACCGTACCGATTTCGTTGCGATGCGAATGCGCTTTGACCCGGCGCGCGCTGCGATCTCGCGCGTGTTCGCGTCAAATAGTTCGAGGTCAACGAACGCGCACGGCATGTGATGACCGCGCAGGGCCTGCTTTGAGAAATCATAAGTGCGCATCAACCGCTTCAATCCGCTATTGTTGCCCGTTGTGCTTCTCGCGCATAATCATGGCACAGGAGGGGCGTCCAATGTTGCACAGCGAGTTTGCGTCTACCACACGGGGTCTCCGCCGCGACTCCCCGCCCATGGTGCTGTTCGAAAAAGCCAAGCGCATCGGAATCTGGAATCCCTCTGACATCGATTTCACGCAGGACATTATAGACTGGCCCAAGTTTACCGATACCGAGCGGGACGCCATCCTTCGGCTGACCTCGCTATTCGTAGCGGGGGAGGAGGCCGTGACGCTCGATTTATTACCTCTCATGCAAGTGATTTCGCGCGAGGGCCATGCCGAAGAGTCAATATACATGACATCATTTCTGTGGGAGGAAGCGAAGCACACCGACTTCTTCGCGCGTTTTCTGTCCGAAGTTGCGCGGGTTGATCACAGTCTTGAGCGATATCATCTTCCCTGCTACCGGACGATTTTTTACGAGGTTCTGCCCACGGCGCTCAACGCGCTGCAACACGATTCATCGCCCGGCGCGCTTGTGCGCGCCGCAACGACGTACAACCTCGTGGTGGAGGGGATCATCGCGGAGACCGGCTACTACGCGTACTTCCTTTCGCTTGATCAATCCGGGATGTTGCCGGGCACGCGCGCGGGTGTCGCAAAAATAAAGCAGGACGAGGCCCGGCACATCGCATTCGGTATCTACTTGCTTTCCCGTCTGCTGTCGGCGAATCCGCAGCTGTGGGACGATGTACAGGAAACGATGAACAACCTCCTCGCCCTCACGGTGGGGATGATTCACGAGATGTTCGAGCAGTACGAGACGCCGCCATTCGGCGTGCCGGAATCGGATTTTCAGAATTTCGCGATGAGGCAGTTTGAAAAGCGTATCAATCGGCTGGATCGCGCGCGGAGCATGAGTCTGGCCTCAATCGAGGACGCCACGCGAATCATTATCGACGAAGATGATGCGTAGCCCGCTTACGGAAGCCCTGCTAGCCATGCGCTTGCGAAATCGAAGGCTTCCTTGCCCAGGACCACCAGGGCGACATAGTAGGATATGCAGATCAGCGTCGACAGATAGCCAACAATAATGCAGACCCCGTCGCGCTCCAGCATCCCCAGCGAAGCAAGAAAGATCGGCAGCGCTGCCACCGAATTGGTGAAGGGCGCGGGCATGGGAATTGGCAGCGCGAGTATGACGGCCATGCCCAGCAAGAACAATCCGTGCATACGCCAGACTCTCGCGTTATTGGTCATGAACAGCATGCGCGGCTTCAGGACAAACTCAAGGTAACGCATTACACCGGTAAGTCGATTGATGGTGCTCGCCAATACCCGGTGCGATACAAGGCGGTTATGGATGTACTGCGGCAGCCACGGCTTTTTGCCGATGACGAGATAGAACGAAAGGAAGGTCAGCACCGCCCCAAAAACGCCGCCCAGGAAAGGGGGCGAGATCGGCAGGCTCATTGGAAAGCTGAACAATACAATCATCAACACATGCCCGCGATGCGGAAATGAGTCAATGATCTCGCCCAGCCGCATGTCGCGACCGTCCGCGCGGGTCAGGAGCCCGCGCAGTTCCATTGATAAAGTAGCTGCTCCAGTTTGCACTACAACTTCCAAACCATGCCCGAAATTAAAGCGCGGCATTATGCATGCTATCGTCTGTTAACGCAAGGTCTCCCCGGGAAGTCGGCGAAAATCAATCAGATGCGCGTAGGAATTAGCATTCCCGGTTCGCTATAGTCTTGACCATTCACATTAACCTTCGGGAGTCTCCTTTCATGAACCCACAGCTCGAACTTCTCGCAAGCCAACTCAAGTCTTGCATGGACCAGACCCTTCACATCGCCTCCGGCGTACCGGAATCCGCGCGCTGCACGCAGCTTAAGCCCGGCAAGGCGCACCCGCTGTGGCTAATTGGCCATCTTGCCAACACGATAAACCTGTTGCTGCTCCACTGGACCCTGCAGGTGGAAGGGGTTGTGCCCAAGGAGTACCGAAAAAAATTCGCCCCGGATTTCGGCGGCGGCGACCCCGTGACGCCGGATCCCGCCGATTACCCCGCCTGGGACGAGGTCGTTTCCGTCTATGAACAGTCGATGAAAAAAGCAATCGAGGGATTGGCCACGCTCACCGACGCGGATTTGGCAAACCCGGTGCCGGGCCGCATGCCGGACCCCCTGCGCTCGCACTTCAGCAGCATCGGCGTTACCTTGTCGCTCATGGTCGGACACGACTCCTACCACCGGGGCCAGATCGGTCTTCTCAGCGCGCTCGCGAAATAACGAGCGCCCCGGTCCTGAAACAGCCGAGGTGTAACGCGTGAAGTCTGTCTTGTTGGCGTGTCTGCTATTGGCCACGGATTCCTGGTACCGCACGACCGTTGTCGAAGGAGACGGATATTTCCCGGTTCTGATCGCATTGCAGAACGACGATCTCCTGGGCGTCATTCGCGGCGGCGCTGCGCACCGCGGACAAGCGGGACGCCTCGATCTCGTAAGGTCCACGGACGGCGGCAAAACGTGGAGCAAACCGGCGGTGCTCGTCGATGGCCCGCAAGATGATCGTAATCCGGCGCTCGGGCAGCTGGCGGATGGCACGCTTGTCGCCGCGTTTACCGTTCTGGAATGGGCCGCGGAGAATGCCACCGGACCTGAGAAAAACGTCCGCAGGAATCTTGGCGTGCGCACGATGCGATCCACCGATGGCGGCGCTACGTGGACTAAGCCAACACTGAGCGAAGAAATACTTGCCCTCTATCGCAGTGAAGGCGGCACCGAAACCTCCGGTTCGCCCTACGGCAAGATTGTGCAGTTGAAAGATGGCACTGCGTTAATGGCGGTGTACTTCTCGTTCCCGGATGATCGGAAACATCAAAGTTGGCTGTTTCGATCGACGGACAGCGGAAAGACCTGGGGGCAGCCCACGCGGCTTGGTGAGCATTTCAACGAGACAGGTTTAGTAGTCACGCGAGACGGACGCGTGCTCGCGGCCATGCGCTCCGAAGTGGGCCGTTATTTGTCCGTCATCTCATCGGACGACGACGGCAAGACCTGGAGCGAACCGGTTCGCGTAACCGCTGAGAATGAACACCCCGCCGATCTCATTGAATTGAGTGATGGCCGAATTCTTATGACGTATGGACAGCGCAACTCGCCCCGCGGTGTGGAAGCGCTTATCAGTAACGATGGCGGGCGTAGCTGGAACAATGAGAGCAAAGTAATCCTTGCCGATGACATTCAATACGGCGACAACGGATATCCGAGCTCAGTGGAAACAGCGCCGGGCACCATCGTGACCATGTATTACCAGGTGGACGATCCAGACGGACTTCAGCGCGGCGCGAAATCTAAAGTTATCGTCTGGCAAGCGAAATAGACGCACTAATTTGAATCGTAGATCTGCACGCGCGTCCAGTAGGATTTGAACGTATCGACGAAGGCATTATGAATTGGATGCACCTGGTACGCGTCATGCCCCGCGAGGTCGTCAAACAGCACAACCAGCGCAAAGGTGTAGCCGCGTTCGACAACCGGCCGATTCGTGGACGCGGGAACGCCCACAAACATGTCGCGCACGGACTCGCATCCGCGCAGCGATTCCATACCGCCGCGAAAGCGTGCCGTTTCTTCCAGCGTCAGGCCCTCTCGTAACCAAAAATACACAGCGTGCACGAACATGTAGCAACTCTCCCGTGAAACCCCGCGAGACTATAGGCTATCGACACCCAAATCTTCCAGTCACGCCGGCAATCCGGCGGCCTTTGCGACATTCGCGCCGGCACGCCGTGCTTGACCATGGATCGACCCGCGTTTAGACTCGCCCAAACACTTTCCGGGCGGAGGCCAAGTAACATGCCAAAGAATACTGCTTTTCGCGTCGGCGTGGTCGGCGCGGGCGCCATTGCGCAGGCTTGCCATATGCCAGGATATGTGCGCAACAAGCATTGCGACCTCCGTGCTTTCGCTGATCCTACACTCGCGAGACATAAGGAAATCGAAGAGAAATTTCCCGGCGTACGTGGCTACGCGTCGGTCAACGAGATGCTCAAGAATGAAGATCTCGACATTGTCAGCGTGTGCACGCCGAACAAATACCATGCCGCGTGCGCGATTGCCGCGCTGGAAGCCGGCTGTCACGTTCTTTGCGAAAAACCTATCGCCGCGTCGCTGCAGGAGGCCGATCGAATGATCGCCGCCGCAAAGAAAGTGCGGCGAAAATTCATGATCGGGTATACGAACCGTTTATATCGCGGCCCGCAAAAATGCAAAGAGCTGCTTCAAAAGAAAACCATCGGCAAACCCTTCATGATTCGCGTGCGCTTCGCGCATGGCGGGCCGTATCCCGGTTGGGCAAAGGACAAGTGGTTCTATGAGCCGGATATCGCTGCCGGTGGCGCCATGCTCGATATGGGCATTCACGCAATCGATCTCGCGCTATGGTTGTTCGGGCCAATCGCCGCCGTGTCGGCAAAGGCCGCCACACTCATCAAGAAGATTTCCGTTGATGACAACGCGCTGCTGTTGTTGGAATTCAAGAGCGGCGCGCTGGGCTATATCGAAGTCGGTTGGACCAGCAAGCCCGGTTTCACGGGATTCGAACTGTACGGCACCGAAGGTTCACTAATCTGCGATTACGTGCGCGGTCTGCAACTCTGTAGCGGCAAGGCGTCCGCGGGTACGGACAGCGTAAACGAATGGGCCATGCTCGACGACAAGCCCACCACGGGGGGATGGCCAATTGAGATCGACTATTGGATCGACGTTGTGCAGGGGAAAGAAAAACTCACGATGGACGGCGCTTCAGGGCGCGCCGCGCTGGAAGTCGCACTCGCCGCGTACAAGTCAAGCCGCGCGGGCAAACGTGTTGAACTGTAGGCCCACCCGGATGAAACTCTTCGCATCCACCCTTGCGATTGTGTTCGTGGTTCAGGGCGCGCAAGCCCAACTGTTCTCGCGTCCGAAAGAAGAGCTGCGCACCATCACCGCGGGATCCTATGCCGTCAGCATTCAGAAGAATGGCAAGGTCAATGTCCTTCGCAATCAAAATGACTTGGTGTTTGAACTTGCCCAGCCCATGATCTGGCTTGAAGGTGAGGAGAAGGCTGTTCCCCTGCAAATTGCCGGACGCATGAGCGGCAGGGACGACGTCAGCGACGCCCTTGGCAAGGGTCAAGGCATGACGCTCGAAAATGACGAGTGCACGTGGTCGATTCGCGTGTATCCCGCCGAGCCGTACTTCACGGTGCAAGTCGCGTTCACGAACACAAAGAAAGAGGCCGTGCGCGTGAAGATGTTGTCGCCTTGGACCGCGGGAGACGGCAAGAAAGGCGGACTCTCGCTCGGCGCAAATACCATCGAGTGCGCCGTGCTTGAGGGCGGCAAAATGTTTCCCGGCGATACCGGTGTCGCGGGGCTGCGTTCCGGCGCGGGCACCTGCCTTTGGAATCTTGCCGCGCTGAACAAATCAAACAATGTCTCATTGACCGCGGGCTTCCTCGCATACACCACCGGCTACGGAAGACTGCGCATGGAATCACCCATCGCCGAAGACGAGGGCAAACGATTCGCCACGTTCGCGGCGGAGTGTGTTTACGATCCGCCGGTAACCGTGGAGCCTGGCCAACAATTGCTCTCCGAACCGCTGTATCTCGGCGTCGCCGAAGAAAATGTCTTCGAAGGGTTAGAGCGATACGGATGGGCCTTCGCTGCCGCGAACAAGATCAGCCGTGAGCGCCCCCCATTTCTCCCGCACGGCTGGGACTCGTGGAGCACGGAATATCGAAGCGACATCAACGAGGCAAGGGTGATCGAGAATGCCGATGCACTTGCGGCGAATCTCTCCGCATTCGGCTGGGATCATCTTGCAATCGACGATGGCTGGCAACAGTCGCTCGGCGATTGGGAGCCTCGCGCGAGCCATTTCCCGAATGGCATGAAACATGTCGCCGATTATATTCACGGCAAAGGATTGACTGCGGGGCTCTGGATTGCGCCGTTCAAAGTCAGTGCCGACAGCAAACTCGCGCAAGAACACCCGGAGTGGATGCTTTTGCCGAATGAACTCGGCAAACAGGTGGTCGGCGAGGACGACCGCATCTTGGATATTACCGCGCCGGGCGCGTACGAATGGGTCCGTGATCTCGGACGAAAAATTACGCAGGAGTGGGGCTTCGACGCGATTATGGAAGCTGACTATGTGTATTACCTTCCGTTAGCGGAAGGCTATCACGATGCGACCCTCTCCCGCGTGGAAATCCATCGGCGCGGTATGCAGGCGTTACGGGAAGGCATGGGCAACGACAAATTCTTGATGAGCTTTGCGCCACAACCGATTACCGGCGTATTCGCTCAGGGGATGCGCCTTGGCAACGATTGCGCGCCGATTTGGCGAAAGCATCCGGAGCGCTGGCCTTGGGGGTGTGTTGAATCGCTGACCAACGCCGCGCGTCGCTACTATTATTCACCTTGGGTATGGCGCGCGGACCAGGATTGTGCTTTTTTCGCGCACGAAGCGAGTCGCGAACGGTGGGGGATGGCGGACCAACCCTTGCTGTCGCGCGATGAATCCATTGCATGGCTGACAGGCGCGGCGATGACCGGCGGCGTTGTGAAAATCGGTGATCGCTTTTCCGGATTGACACCGCAGGACGTGGACGTGATGCGGCGCGTGCTGCCGGTGCTCGACCGGCCCGCGCGTCCCGTCGACATGTTTCGAGAAGTAGAGCCGCGCATTTGGTCGCTGCCGATCAAGACGGCCTACGACGAATGGAATATCGCCGCCGTGTTCAATTGGACCGACGCTGAACAGGTGACCAAGGTGGATTTTCGCGAGCTTGGTCTGGCATCGAATGCGTTTTATTCAGTCTATGGTTTCTGGGAAGAGAAGTACTATGGTTCCGCGGAAAAGGAAGTGCAGGTGAGTGTGCCCCCGCGTTCGGTTCGTCTACTGTCGTTTCGGCAATACCAGCCGCACCCCACTTTTCTCGGCACCAACCGGCATTTCACGGGCGGCGCAACCGACTTTACAGCACTGTCATGGAGCGAAGGCGAACGTATGCTTAGCGGCGCGTTTAACGCTGTCGCCGGGTTTCCCTACAAGCTCCGCATCCTGATCCCCGAACCCTTCGCGAACCCGAAGGTGGACGTTTCCTCCGGCCCCGCCGAAGTTACGATGAATGGAAACGTCGCAACGATTGCATTCACGGCCGGCGAGAGCACAACAATTAATTGGAGCGCGCGTTTTTGAGCGGCAAGAACAATGTCGAGCTCGTTCAGGAACTCTACCGCTGTTTCCGCGAGAAAGACGACGCGGGATTCAAGCGGATCTGTTCGGACGATATCGAATGGATACAGAACCCCGGTTTCCCAAACGGCGCAACGTATATTGGGGCTGCCGCCATTGTCGAACAGGTGTTTAATGCGAACCGGGGTATCTGGGACGGATTCAGCTATCGAATAGACGAGATCTTGGATGCCGGTGATTCCGTGGTCGTCCTGGGGCGCTATGAAGGACGTCACAACATCTCCGGCAAGCACATGATTGCGTCCGCCGCACATGTCTACGATCTCCAAGGCGGAAAAGTCCGCCGATTTCGCATGTTCGCGGATACCAAATCCATCTGGGATGCCATGGCCTAGCCGTCAGTCCAAATTTTTTTCCCCCCCGGCGCAACACGCAAATCCATTGAATTCGGTCGCCGCAGTCCGCAAAATACCGGACGCCCACGCGGGGAGTGGGTGAGAGGGAGCAGTTTCGCATGTCGTTGTTGGGTCTGGATGTTGGTACGACCGGCGCAAAAGGGGTAGCGTTCGATCTCGATGGAAAGCCGATTGCATCGGCCTATCGTGAGTATCCGCTGCTTTCCCCGAAGCCGGGCTGGCTCGAACTTGATCCCGAACACGTCTGGAAGTGCGTGCGCGAAGTGCTCGCGGAAGTCGCGCAAAAAACCAAGCACGATCCCATCCGTGCAATGGCCATGTCGTCGCAGGGCGAAGCCGTTCACGCCGTGGACAAATCGGGCGCGTGCATCACACACAGCCCCGTCACCTTCGACGCGCGCACGGCGGACATACCGGCCTGGTGGCTCGAACGAAAGTCACGGCTCGAACTCGCGCAGATCTCCGGCATGCCCTTGCACGGCATGTATTCGTTGAACAAGATTCTCTGGTTCAAGCAGAACCAGCCCGATGTCTTCGCGAAAGCATGGAAATGGATGTGCTACGAAGATTTCGTGCAGTTCCGCTTGGGCCTCGACCCCGCCATGAGCCAAAGCTTGGCCGCGCGCACCATGGCGCTCGACGCGCGCAAGGGGGAGTGGTCGAACGAACTCTTGGAAATCGCAGGCGTGTCGTCCGATCTACTCCCAAAGACGAAACCCTCGGGCACTGTGGTCGGCTCGATACCCGATGCGATAGCAAACGAAATTGGGCTTCCCACAGGCATCGTCGTCAGCACCGGCGGACACGACCAGCCGGCCGGCGCGCTCGGCGCGGGTATTCTTTCCAGCGGAGAGGCGGTGTACGCGACGGGCACGGTCGACTGCATTTGCCCGATATTCGAGAACTACGCGGTCAACGAGCAGACGGTCGCCGCGAACCTCTGCTGCTACCCCAGTTGCGTGCCCGGCCTGTTCGCGTCGATCGCGTTCAATTTCACCGGCGGCTCGCTGCTGAAATGGTACCGGGACACCTTCGCGGGGGAGGAGCGCCGGCAGGCGACCGAGTCCGGCCAGGACGTGTACGACCTGATATGCGGGAATATTCCCGTCGCTCCGGAGAAACTCCTTATACTCCCACACTTTACCGTCACCGGCACGCCGCACTTCGACACGGCTAGCCGGGGGGCCATTCTCGGGCTGACCCTGAATACCACCCGCGAAGAAATCGTCGCCGCGATTCTCTCCGGTGTGACGTATGAAATGAAATTGAACCTGGAAGTGTTACAATCAGCGGGAACTGGCATATCCCGTTTGCGCGCCATAGGGGGCGGCGCAAAGAGCCGCACGTGGGTGCAGCGCAAAGCTGATATCATGGGCGTGCCCGTGGCAGTTTTGGAAACCACGGAAGCGGCTTCATTGGGAGTGGCCCTGCTCGCCGGACATGCAGCAGGGTTCATCGACGACTTGAGAGAGGCATTGGCAAATGCTGTACGCATCAGCTATGTCTGCGATCCGGACCCCGTCCGCTCGCGGGAATACGATGCGCGATATAGTGTTTATCGAGACGTATACGGAGCACTGAAGGACATCAACCATCGGTTGGCTGCCCTCGACTAACAGGCATTGGCATGAATTCGCGTAAACGTTGGACGAGCATTTACTCTCAAGACAATCCGCTCGCGTTGCCCCAGGCAATCATTCGTGAAATCAATCATTGTTGTCAGTCGCACTCGGACACCGCGTGCGCTGGCCTCAAGTATCTCTGGATACACCTGCCCTGCGCACACGAAAAATCACCCGATCTCGCAAAACGAAAATGTCTTTCCGCTGATGAATGGCTATCGATAATCGATGAAGCTGCGACCTCCGGCGTTTCTACGATAATCATCAGCCTCGGCAAGCCGCTTCATGAAGTGCCCATCCTCGTGCCGATATGCGAATGGGCACAGAACACCTATGAAATGATCATCGGCATTCACGCGGTGAACCCGGTTGATCCGCGCGATGCCGAAATCCTTCGCCAGCTTAACGCCGATCGCACGCGCCTTTTCGTTGATGGCGAGCATATCGAATCCGCGCGCTTCGCCGAGGAATTGGGAATTCGACTCTACAATGCCGATGGACTGCACGACCATGACGAATCGCCTTCCTGCGACTTGCCGTCAACCATGGCATGCGTGGGGCCCGATGGCGAAATGTACACCTGCGGCCTCGTTCTCGGTAACAACGAATACTGCCTCGGCCACATCTTCGAACGCGGCATGAGTTCTGCCATCACCGACAAATAACTGCCACACACCATCCCCGCCGGCGCGTCGCAAGGCACCCACCGCTGCAACGGGTGCCCACCGCTCATGGCGCAAAAGCTGCAATCCGAACTGTAGATAGGCACTCGTAGCGCATGTAGTCGCAGGTCCCGCAGAAAATCGTGCTCGTGCGCGCAATTCGCAATCGTAATCGAAAAACCAATTCGTTAACGTCGCTGCTAACAACGCAACCAACGTAAACGCCGCGAACCGCAGCATCCCCAAAGCCGCTGTTCGCAATTCACCGATGCTTGCCTTATCCTTACCGCAAGCGATTTCACCCGGAGTGCCGCCACATGCGCCTGTTGGTCGTGTCCGACCTTCACTACAGCCTCAACCAGTTCGACTGGCTTTGCGAACGATGCGCCGAGCACGACGTGCTCATCATCGCAGGCGACTTGCTCGACATTGCGGGCCACGCCGATCTCGATACGCAGATTGTGGTGGTGGAGAAGTACCTTGTTCGGCTCGCGCAATTGTCCAGCGTGCTGGTCTGTTCCGGCAATCATGATCTTGATGCGGAGACGCCCACTGGCGACGCGTTTGCCGAGTGGCTGGGGCATATCGAAATTCCAAACGTCTACGTCGACACGCAATCCGTGTGCATCGGCGACGTAACGTTCACGATGTGTCCGTGGTGGGAGGGGGAGGAGACTCGCGCGCGCGTGCAACAGCAGCTTGAAGCGGAATCGCGGAAGCGCGGGCCGGGAAAGTGGGTGTGGATATATCATGCGCCGCCGGCAGGCGCGAAAACGTCGTGGAACGGCAAAGTATATTCCGGCGACAGCTTCCTCGCGGAAATGATCGCCGCGCTACATCCCGACATCGTCTTCGGCGGGCATATCCACAATTCGCCATTCTACGCTCAAGGTTCCTGGTTTGATCGCGTTGGCGATACGTGGGTTTTCAATCCCGGCCACGAAGTCGCCGGAGTGCCCAGCTTTATCTCCGTCGATCTGGACACGCTAGAAGCGACCTGGGAGTCCAGCGAAGGCGATCACCAAATCAGCCTCGCCGCCTCCGCCTGACACACACCAGATTCACGACGCTACTGCCCGGGATCCTTCGCGACGCGGCGCGGTTTCGGATGGCGGGACATCAGCGCGCCCAACACCTCGTCCACCATGCCGACGTGCCCTTCCTTCTCCCGCAACTGCGACTTCACGTCCACAAGATACTTGTTCAACGACTCCAGTCGCTGCGCGAGGATCTTGCCCACGTAAAACATCGCCTCCGGGTGCGTGGCAAGAAACACCATCGGTTCCCGCGCAACGTGACACGTCACATCCGTGGCGGCACGCACCGTCGCTGTATGCGGACAACTCAACAGCACCGACATCTCCCCAAACATGGCGCCGCGATCGCGCACCTTCGTGATCGACACGTCGCCCTTCACCACCTCCACAACGCCCTCGGCAAGAAAATAGAGCGCTGCCGCGGCGGTGCCCTCGGGAATCAGCACGTCACCTTCGGCAAAATTCACAACGGGAAGCGTCCCGATACAATCCGGCGGAACAAACATCTACTGCAACCCTTTCAAAACAAGCGAACACCCGGCCCGGCGCGTAAACGATTCCCGCGCAGCGCCCTGGGAGGGCGCATACGCCAACACCTACCGGCTCGGCCAAAGCATTCGCGAGTTGATCTCCCCAAATTTCTTGTGATAGCATACACCATCCCTGAGCGGGAGTAACTCAGTGGTAGAGTGCAACCTTGCCAAGGTTGACGTCGCGGGTTCGAGTCCCGTCTCCCGCTCCATTTTACCAAAGCAATTAAGGGGTCGGTTGCGCTTCCCACGACCGGAAGCAGAAATCCGCCCCCTTTTGTATTGACTTCGCGGGCCGTTAGCTCAGTTGGTAGAGCAGGTGACTC
>CALEZK010000247.1 GCA_937928585.1 uncultured bacterium
CCTGCATGATGGAGCCGTGGGACGGGCCCGCCTCCGTCGCCTTTACCAACGGCGTACAGATTGGGGCCTGCCTCGACCGGAACGGTCTGCGCCCCTCGCGCTATTGGGTGACCAACGACAACTTCGTCGTCATGGCCTCCGAAGTGGGCGTGCTCGACGTGCCCCAGGAAAAGATTGTTCAGAAGGGCCGGTTGGAACCGGGCCGCATGTTCCTCATCGACACCGAAGAACATCGCATCATCGGCGACGACGAGATCAAGGACAGCATCTGCAAACGCCAGCCATACCGCGAATGGTTGAACACACACCGCCACACTTTGCCGAAGGAATGCAAGCCAACCAACGGCAAAACCGCGCCGCAGGAAGCGCCGCTAATCGAACGCCAGCAAGTGTTCGGCTATACACTGGAAGATATCGAGATTCTGCTCGGCCCAATGGCAACTACCGGTAAACAACCGCTGGGGTCCATGGGCAATGACGCGCCCCTTGCCGTGTTATCCAACCGCCCGCAATTGCTCTTCAATTACTTCAAGCAGTTGTTTGCGCAAGTCACAAACCCGCCGATCGATCCGATCCGCGAAGAGATCGTCATGTCGTTGGAGACAGACGCGGGCCGTGAAAGAAATCTCCTGGGCGAAACCCCCGAGCATTGTGAGCAGTTGCACCTGCTTTCCCCGATTATCACCGACGAACAACTCGACTACATTAAGCACATCGACAAACCGGGCCTGAAAGCGACGACGATTTCCACGCTTTTCGTGGCGAAGGAAGGACCCAGCGCGCTCGACAAGGCCTTGGACCGTATTTGCGCCGAGGCGATGAAAGCCATCGACTCAGGCTATACGCTCATTGTGCTGTCTGATCGCGGCGCCGGTGAAATCAATTGCCCCATTCCGAGCTTGCTTGCCATTGGCGCGGTGCACCAGTTCCTCGTGCGCGAGCGCAAACGTACGGAGTGCGGACTTGTCATCGAGTCCGGCGAGCCGCGCGAGGTAATGCATTTCTGCCTCCTGACCGGTTACGGTGCCGACGCGGTGAATCCGTATCTCGCAATCGAAACGATTAAGGATCTCGTCGACAAGGAAGAAATAGTCGAAGAGTATCCCGGTAAATCGGTCAAGAATTTCATCAAGGCGAACGAAACGGCGATGCTGAAAACGATGTCGAAAATCGGCATCTCCACCCAGCACAGCTACCGCAGCGCGCAAATTTTCGAAGCGGTGGGGCTCAGCACAAAACTTATTGATCGCTGCTTCACCGGCACAGCCTCGCGCGTAGAGGGCATCGACATCGAAGATGTCGCGAAAGAATCGCTCATGCGCCATGCCGTTGCCTATCCGAAGCTGCACGCGCGCTCGCGCGAGCTCGATCCCGGTGGACAGTATCGCTGGCGCAAGCGCGGCGAGTATCACCAGTACAACCCCGACACGATCTCGCGCATTCAGCACGCGGTGCGCACGAATGAAGTCGACAAGTACAAAGAGTTCACCTCGTACATAAACGATCGCAACCGCAATCTCGCGGCATTGCGCGGGCTCATGAAGTTCAAGAAGGGCACGCCGGTGCCCATTGAAGAGGTCGAGTCCGCAAAGAGTATCGTCAAACGCTTCTGCACCGGCGCAATGTCCTACGGTTCGATCAGCCGCGAAGCGCACGAAACCCTCGCCGTCGCAATGAATCGTATCGGCGGACGAAGCAACACCGGCGAAGGCGGAGAAGACCCGAAGCGCTTCACTCCAGACGCAAATGGCGACTTGCGCCGCAGTGCCATCAAACAGGTCGCGTCGGGGCGTTTCGGCGTTACCAACGAGTATCTCGTCAACGCCGACGAACTCCAGATCAAAATGGCGCAAGGCGCGAAGCCCGGCGAAGGTGGCGAGCTTCCGGGACACAAGGTGTTCAAGGAAATTGCGCGCATCCGATATTCCACGCCCGGCGTGGAACTGATCTCGCCGCCGCCGCATCACGACATCTATTCGATCGAAGACCTCGCGCAATTGATACACGACTTGAAGAACGGCAATAAGCACGCCGCAGTCAGCGTAAAACTTGTCTCCGAAGTCGGTGTTGGAACGGTCGCCGCGGGCGTTGCGAAAGGTAAGTCAGACCTCGTGCTCATCAGTGGCGACACGGGCGGCACCGGCGCATCGCCGTTAAGCTCAATCAAGTACGCCGGTCTGCCCTGGGAGTTGGGCCTCTCCGAAGCGCACCAGGTGCTCGTCGACAACAACCTTCGCAGTCGGATTCGCGTCCAGACCGATGGCCAGCTCAAGACGGGCCGCGATGTTGCAATCGCGTTCCTGCTCGGTGCCGATGAGGTCGGCATGGCCACGCTTCCGCTCGTCGCCTTGGGCTGCATCATGATGCGCAAATGCCATCTGAATACCTGCCCCGTAGGCATCGCGACTCAGGATCCCGAACTGCGCAAGAAGTTCGCTGGCAAGCCGGAGCACGTCGTGAATCTATGCTTCTTCATTGCGGAAGAAGTTCGAGAGATTATGGCGGAGCTTGGATTCCGCACCGTCGAAGAAATGATCGGTCGCGCCGACATGCTCGAGTTCGATCCGCTTCCCGAACACTGGAAAGCGAAGAAACTGGACCTTTCGCGCGTGCTCAATGTTTCCAAACCCTGGGATGGCGAGACCCTCTATTGCAGCAAGACGCAGGATCACGGTCTCGACAAGGCACTCGACAATACGCTGATCGAAATGGCCAAGGCCTCGCTGAAACCCAAGCCAAACCGTGCAGATGTGGAAAAAACGCGCATCGAAGTGAACATTCACAACACCAACCGCACGGTCGGCACCATGCTGGCAAGCGAATTGACGCGCGTCCACAAGGTCGGCTTGGAAACGGGCTATCTTCCTGAAGACACGGTATGGATAGAGTGCACGGGACAAGGCGGCCAGAGTTTTGGCGCGTTCACAATCAAAGGCATGACGCTGCGTATCACCGGTGAAGCAAACGACTATTGCGGCAAAGGCCTTTCCGGCGCGACGATCATCGTACGCCCGCCGGAGAATATCAGCTTTGTGCCCGAAGAGAACATTATCATCGGCAACGTCGCGCTCTATGGCGCAACCGGCGGTGAAGCCTATTTCCGCGGCATCGCAGGCGAGCGGTTCTGCGTGCGCAACAGCGGCGCGGTGGCAGTTGTGGAAGGCGTCGGCGATCATGGCTGCGAATACATGACCGGTGGGCGCGCCGTTATTCTCGGCAAGACCGGCCGGAACTTTGCCGCAGGCATGAGCGGCGGCATCGCCTACGTGTACGACGTCGATGGCACCTTCAAATCGCACTGCAACACCAGCACCTGCGATCTCAAGACGTTGAACGAGAAAAGCAAGAATGAATTGCACACCATGCTCGCCCGCCACTTTGCCCATACCGGCAGCACGGTGGCGCAACATATTCTCAATAACTGGGAAACTGAAATCGGTAAATTCGTTCGCGTAATGCCGCGGGACTATGCCCGCGTCCTCCGCGAAATGGAGCAGCAGGAATCGCTGCAGGAATCCGAAGTTCTGGAGTTGCAGCATGCCCCAAAATAAATCGTTTCCGCCCAAAGAAAAGGGCTTCATGGTGTTTGAGCGCGAAACACCGCACTATAAAGACAAAGAAACGCGAATAAAGCACTACGACGAGTTCCTGACCGACTTCGACGATAAGAAAATGGCGGAGCAGGGCTATCGCTGCATGAATTGCGGCGTGCCGTTCTGCCAATCCGGTTGTCCCCTCGGCAACATCATTCCGGACTTTAACGATCTCGTGAAGGATGCTAAATGGGGTGAAGCGCTTGATCGCCTGCACTCCACAAACAACTTCCCGGAGTTCACCGGTCGCGTATGCCCCGCGCCCTGCGAAGCCTCCTGCGTGCTCGGCATCATCGAGCCTCCGGTAACGATCAAGCTCATCGAGCGCAGCATCGCCGACCACGGCTTTGCTGACGGCGCAATCAAGGCTCAACCCGCCGAGCACAAGACGGGCAAGAAGATCGCCGTCATCGGTTCCGGCCCTGCGGGCCTCGCCGCGGCGCAACAGTTATGCCGCGCCGGTCACGACGTGACCGTATACGAGCGCGCGGAAGAGCCCGGCGGCCTTCTGATGTACGGTATCCCCGATTTCAAACTCAACAAGGACATCGTCCGCCGTCGCCTCAAGCAGATGGAAGAAGAAGGCGTAACCTTCAAGTGCGGCGTCGAGGTTGGCAAAGATATCGACGCAACCGAATTGGAAAAACAATTCGATGCCGTGCTGATTACCACAGGCTCCACGCAACCACGCGATCTGCCGATCCCCGGACGCGATCTCGAAGGCGTGTACTTCGCCATGCAATTCCTCACGCAGCAGAACAAGCGTGTGTCGAATCGCAAAGTCACCGACAAAGAGATTCTCGCGACCGGAAAGAACGTCATCATCCTTGGCGGCGGAGACACCGGTTCTGACTGTCACGGCACCAGCTTGCGCCAAGGCGCAAAACAGGTCTGGTCGATGGAGCTCATGCCCAAGCCGCCGGAGGGCGTCAACGAACGTACCCCGTGGCCCTTGTGGCCCATCATTCTGCGCACCTCGTCAAGCCACGAAGAAGGCGGTGCACGCGACTGGAGCGTTCAGACGAAAGAATTCATCGGCGAGAATGGCAAAGTTAAAGCCCTGAAAATGGTGCGCCTCGAATGGGTCACCGACGCATCCGGCCGCATGCAGATGAAAGAGATCCCCGGCAGCGAGTTCCAGCTCGAATGCGAGCTCGTCCTCCTCGCGCTGGGCTTCGTCCATCCCGAGCATAGCCTGCCCACCCAGCTCGGCCTCGAGCTAGACCCCCGCGGCAACATCAAAGCCGACTACGGTAAATACTCCTCCAGCAAGAAGAATATCTTCGTCGCCGGCGACGCCCGCCGCGGCCAATCCCTCGTAGTCTGGGCCATCCACGAAGGCCGTGAAGCCGCCCGCGCCATCGACATCGCCCTAATGGGCCACAGCGATCTTCCAGGCGCCTACACCTACGGGTATGACGCAGTGGAGTTGGCTGTGAAATAGTGTTTTAAGTGTATGTATTGGTAGCGAAGCAACCGCAATTGCCGTTTTTGGGCAAGCTACCTATACTAACCCCATGAACAAGCGAAGCAATATTTCTCGCAAGACTCTTGGGAGAATACTCGCCGTTACTGTTTCACTAGTTTTTTCTCTTGCAGTCATACAACTCGCCAGCTTCTACTATTTCTTTGAATTCGAGTCCGACGCGGTCATGCGTGAAATGGGCTTTGGTTTTATCGATGCATACCCCAAGGTGGATGGCGAATACTTGGACTATGTGGCCATTGGGTATTTACAGAAAAGCGGAGAGCTGTATCAAGCTGGATTTCGAGATGGAGAAATCCTTTTGGATTATCCTACCGGGCTTTCTGCGAGAGCACTCTTTACATACAAGCTCGCAACCAATCGCGGCAAAGAACTCGCGATTAGAGTTGTGGACTCCGGTGATGGCCCTCCGCTTTCCCAACGCCCCTCACGCACAATTCGATTCGTCGTTCCATAAACATTTTCGTAATGTTCGATTTTGGTAACGCTGGCCACTCTTTCTCGTTCCGTTCTCGTTCCCAAGCTCCGGCTTAAGAACGCACTCTTGAAAAAGCTCTGCTTTATCCCCGTCTCGGCACACCAGCCTACAACGTGTTGTCATCACCATTACTCCTGACATCCAACACGTTAACTGCAACCCCGTCAAGCATTCCCCCTTGTCTCCGAACTGCCCTTTTTGAGAACGTTGCGTTTTTCGCGGCCACCGAAGTGTGCGTTGAGCACCCAAACTGCAGCGCGCGCACCCACTCCGGCAATCCCTGCATGTTCGTCAACCATGAGAACGGCTGCTGCAAATACCTGGTGCGCATTCGAATGCTCGCGGTGTACACACTCGAAGCCTGATGTTCTGGTACGCATAATGGAGCATTCGATCAAGGGTCCATTGCGAACTATCAACGAGAGGCCACACCATGAACCGCCACGACATCGTTTGCCAGCTCGAAGCATCCCGCGACGCAGCCATAGCCGCATACAACGGCCCCCAATCCGACTGGCCAAAGCAGTACGCTCCCGGCAAATGGACGGTACGCCAACTCCTCGTGCACATCGCCGACGTCGAAATGGTGCACCTCTGGAGATACAGCCGCGCGCTAGCCGAGCCAGGGAGTCCCGTATACGCTTTCGATCACGATGGTTGGGTCACCGCCCTCCGCTACGACGAGCGCCCAATCGAAATCTGCCGCGACATGTTCACCGGTATCCGCAACCAGATCATCTACTATGTCGAGACAATGCCTGAGTCGACTTTCGAGAACACCGTCAACCATTCAGAGAACGGTCTCGTGCCGGTCTCGCGCATCCTCAACTACCTCTGTTACCACACCGAACACCACCTCGAACAAATAAGCTACGCCCGAGTCGGCAGAGTCTGGACCCCAGAAAAAAGCTAATCGGTCCACGTGCTCAGGTGTATGGTATCAATCTTATGAACTTAGATATGCGCTTGCCCCCGTGTGAAATCCGGTCCACGACGGAGTACACTTTCCCCTTGGTGCCTCGTTCCTAACGCATGCCCCGCCGAGTGCCCATCTGGTCCGCGCGGGGATTTTTCAGGGGAATTCTTTATGAAGAAAACGATCTCACGCAGGGATTTCATCAAACGTGCCGCAGCCGCGTCCGTCGCGATGCCGCTCATTGTTCCGCGGCTCAGCTTTGCCCAGCCGCCGTCCGGTAAGTTGCAGTATGCCGCAGTCGGCGTAGCGGCGCAGGGCGGCTACGACCTCGGCCAGATTTTCAGCAGCGGCAAGGTGGATGTCGTCGCGCTCTGCGATATCGACGCGCTCAATCTTGAACGCGCGTCGAAGACCTATCCCGGCGCGCGACTCTATCGCGATTGGCGCGAAATGCTGGCGAAGGAAGAAAAGAACATCGACGCCGTCAGCGTCGGCATACCCGATCACATGCACGCGCCAGTCACCATGTCTGCAATTCAATTGGGCAAACACGTCTACTGCGAAAAACCCCTCACGCACGACGTCTATGAAGCGCGTCAGGTCACGCTGGCCGCGCGCGAAAAAGGCGTCGCCACGCAAATGGGCAACCAGATACACTCCCACGAGTTTTACCGCACCGCCGTGCATTGGATGAAAGAAGGTGCCATCGGCAAAGTGGTCGAGTGGTATTCATGGTGCGGAACGATCTTCCCAACCGCAGACAAGAAGCGCCCCAAAGGTTCCGATCCAATTCCCCCGAATGTCGATTGGGATCTCTGGCTCGGCACCGCGCCAAAGCGCCCCTTCCTCGCCGAGTGGGAAACATGGTCAGTCGCTGCCCCCGCAAAAGTGAAGCAGCCAATCTACCATCCCTTCTGGTGGCGCGGCGTGCGCGACTTCGGCGGTGGCGCAACCGCTGATTTCGGCTGCCATATTTTCGATACGGTGTTTACCGCGCTCAATATCGGCGCGCCCCTCAGCGTCACCGCGGAAGTCGAAAGCAATGTGAAAGAGTTCTGGCCGGAGTGGACCATATCCAAGTACGTCTTCCCTGGCGTGCCGATGAGCGCCGGCAAGACGATTAACGCAACCTGGTTGGATGGCGGCAAGAAGCCTGCCGCATCCGTGTCCAAGCATTTACCGGCGGACTTCGAAGTTCCCCCAAGCGGCTCAATTGTCATTGGCGAGGAAGGCACCCTGGTGATTCCCCACGTTGGCATGCCGCAGCTCTTCCCCCTGGAAAAGTTCGCCAACTATCCAAAGCCGGAATTGCAGCCCATCAACCATTACCACGAGTTCGTCGAAGCGGCGCTCGGCAACGGAAAAGCCGGCTCCCACTTCGATTTCGCCGGTCCAATGACAGAAGCCGTGCTGCTCTCGAACATCGCAGGCCGATTCCCCGGCGAAACGCTGGAATGGAACGCCGAAGAATTCAAAATCACAAACAAGCGCGCCGCAAACAAGTACTTGCGCAGAAAATATCGCAAAGGCTGGCGCGTCGAAGGTCTTTAAATAAGTAGAAACTACAGTCCGGGGGTGAAATCCGCAGCGCGGATTTAACCCCCGGACTTTCCTTGTAAAGGAACCTTGTTCGCCTCTTTCAGAATAGCGTGTCGCTCAAGGCTTCGCCTTTGTCCTACAACGACCACCCGTCGCGGTAAGGCGGATTCACCAGCGCGTTCGCTTCCTCGTTATTCGTCACGCGCAGCGTCTCGGAGTTCCACGCCAGGCGCTTGTCCTTTACGCGAATGGCAAGCACGCCCAGCAGCACCATTTCGGTAAGCGCGCCGCCATATTCGAAATGCGAACTCGCGGGATTCCCATCCTTGCATGCGCGAATCCAGTCCTGTTCATGCG
>CALEZK010000248.1 GCA_937928585.1 uncultured bacterium
CTGATTGGCGGCTCCAGCGGGCTGATCGAATTCAGCTTGAGCGTGCACGGCCCGGATGAGTTCTACAACATCAACCAAGACCTCATACCTGAAAAGGTGCGGGAGTCGGTGTTCGCGCGGTGCATCAGCTTTTATTGCCGGAGCCAGCTCGAGCGCGTCACCGAGTTCAAAGAGTGGGACAAGTTTCGCATCGTACGATGTGGCATTGATATCGAAAAATATTCGCCGCGGCCGGACCCGAACAATGCCACCACGGAAATCCTGTGCGTGGGCCGGCTCGTCCCTGCCAAAGGGCAGCATCTGTTGGTAAAAGCCGGAAAGCGCTTGAAAGAACGGGGTGTCCCGTTTCACCTCACGTTCGTAGGCGCAGGCCCCGACATGGAGTCCCTGAAAACATTGGCAGAATCGCTCGGCATATCAGACGCAATCACCTTTGCAGGCGCAATCGGCCAGGGCGAAATTCACGCCTACTACGACAAGGCGGACATCTTTGCACTTCCAAGTTTCGCGGAAGGTTTGCCCGTTGTGCTGATGGAAGCGATGGGAAAGGGCATCCCATGCGTGGCGACCTGCATCACCGGAATTCCCGAGCTAATTCATGACGGCGAGAACGGCATGCTCGCGTCCGCTTCGGACTGGGAAGGTTTGGCGGATCGGTTGCAAATGCTAATAGAAGACCCGGCGTTGCGCCGAAAACTCGGTGCCGCCGCGCGCGAAATCGCCGTGACGGACTACGATGTAAATCGAAACTGCGAAAAGATGGGGGAGATATTTCGCGCGCACATCCACGCTTGATTTCCAATCAGCGCGAAGATCTCAAAACAGAAGGGACCCCGATTTTTCGTCGCCATCCGAATCGTCAGCCTGTTTCTTATGCTTTCGGATTGTTGGACCCGTCTCCGGTTCTTCTTCATCAAAGGGTTGGGCTTCGAGCTTACCGTCGGCATTTTTCGTGAGGATTTCGATTTTCTTTTCCGCGTCCGCGAGGGCCTTCTCGCATCGCTTGGCGAGTTTGATGCCCTCCTCAAAACGTTTCAGTGCGTCGTCGAGCGGAAGCTCGCCCTCTTCCAGCGCGGCCACGATCTCTTCCAGCTTCTCCAGATCCTTCTCAAACTTCGGTTCAGCCATTCGTCGGCTCCTCTGCAATGCGTTCAACAGTGACGGACGCGCTGCCGCGGCCGAAACGGATTTCCAGTGTATCGTGTGGGGCTAGCTGCGCTACATCGCGCACCAGCTCGCGTCCAGGCGTTTTCCACGCAAGCGCGTACCCGCGAGACAATACCGCGAGCGGGCTCAACGCGTCGAGTTGCGCGATCACCGGTTGGAACCGAGCGCGCGCCTGCGAAACGGAACTTAGCGCGCCCCCAACGAGCCGCTGCATCTTTCCTGCAAGCGCGAGGCGCGCCGCGTGCACGCGTTGGCCCGGCGATAATAGCACCAGCGAGCGCGCGGCGTGATCCAGACGCCTCCGCAGAAGGCGCACATTATCCTGTAACTTGTCCTCCAGCCGCATGCGCAATTCATCCACTTGCTGGCGCCGCTGGCGAACAAGTTCTTCCGGACGCCGAAACACGAAGCTCGAAGTCGCAAGCGCGAGCCTCGATTTGCCGAGTTCGAGTTGCCGGGCTAGGCCCTTGCCCATACGCGCGCCGAGGAGTCGTACCTTCTCCGCGAGCGCTTCCTGTTCCTGCACCACCAACTCGGCTGCCGCTGAAGGCGTGGGTGCGCGCATGTCCGCGACGAAGTCCGCAAGCGTGAAATCAACTTCATGCCCGACGGCGGAAATGATCGGCGTGTGCGCATTAAAGATCGCGCGTACGACTATTTCCTCGTTGAACGGCCAAAGATCTTCCAGTGACCCGCCGCCGCGCCCGACAATCATGACGTCCACGCCGTATTCATCGAGCGCCTTGATTCCCGCGGCGATTTCCGGCGCGGCCTCGTCCCCCTGTACCCGCGCGGGGTAGAGAAGAATATGCACATTGGCAAAGCGGCGGTTGATCACGTTAAGGATATCGCGAATTGCCGCACCCGTCGGCGACGTGACGATGCCGATACGTCGCGGCAGCAATGGCAACGGCTTCTTGTGCTCCTCACGAAAGAGGCCTTCTTCGTCGAGTTTCTTCTTGAGCTGCTCGAACGCAAGCTGGAGCGCGCCAACGCCCTTCGGGTGCATCTCCTCGCAGACGATTTGGTAGTTGCCGCGCTTTTCGTAGACCGTGACCATCCCAAACGTGACGACGTCCAAGCCGCTGTCAGGACGAAACTGCAGCTTCATCATCTTGCCGCGAAACATCACGGCGTCAATCTGGCTGTCCGCGTCCTTCAGCGTGAAATACGCATGCCCCGCCGGCGACACGCGCCAATTGGAAATCTCGCCCGCCACCCAGATGTAACTTATCTGGGTCTCAAGAAGGTCTTTCACCCGCCGTGTAAGCTGGCTGACGGACAGTATTGTGGGTTTCTCGGCTGACATGCGGGTTATTGTAGTGAACGAAGCGACAGGGAAAAAAGGTTCACGTATATTTCAATCAGAATCCGGGTAACAGATTTATAAATATAAATTGAACTACGTCTGCAAACAAAATCCGCGATTATGCTCAGTATGCATATTGGGGAGCCAATCGGTTAGGGTTGGCCAACGGAGTTCCACATGTTAGTGACAATTACAAACACACAGCCACCAGCGACGGACTTGGGATTCCTGTTGCACAAGAACCCGGCTCGGCTGCATTCGCGAGAGCTCACTTTTGGTATTGCGCATGTGTTCTATCCCATAGCCACGGAGAACGAGTGCACTGCGGTACTTTTACTTGAAATTGACCCTGTCGGACTTGTGCGCGGAAGACCGGGTTCCCATGGCGAAGGTGGCCTGTTGGAGCAGTACGTAAATGACCGTCCGTACGTGGCGTCTTCCTTACTAAGTGTTGCGCTGGGGCAACTTTTCGGTACTGCGCTTTCAGGAAGGTGCAAGGACCGTCCGGAACTCGCGGATTCGACACTGCTTCTGCGTATAGAACTACCCGTGGTGCCGTGTCGGGGCGGAGATGAAGTGGTTCGCTCCTTATTCGAGCCGCTAGGCTATTTCGTCGAAACTGAACAGCTTCCGCTAGACCCAAATTTTCCGGAGTGGGGTCAGAGTCGATATTTCCGAATTGTGCTGACTGCAATGCAACGTGTGTGCGACGCACTCGCACACCTGTACGTTCTCATTCCGGTACTCGATGCTGACAAGCACTATTGGGTCGGCGAAGATGAGATCGATAAGCTGTTGCGTAGAGGCAAGGGTTGGCTGGAGTCACACCCGGCAAAGGAGGAGATCGCGAATCGATATCTGAGGCGCAAGCGCCGTTTGACCCAGATAGCACTCGCTCAATTGACGGATAACACGTTGGAAGAGGCAGAAACGGCGGACGAAAAGCGCGATGCCGAAGAGGAAAGCACAGAGAAGCCGATTCGCTTGAACGACGTTCGCCACGCGGCGGTGTTCGACGTCATCAAGGCGAGTGGCGCTTCGCGAATCGTTGACCTCGGTTGTGGAGAGGGCAAGCTTCTGTACCGTTTTCTCGACGACAAACAATTCACAGAGATTCTTGGCGTCGATGTGTCAATGCGAGCATTGGAAGTGGCATCCGACCGCCTGCATCTCGATACGATGCCCGAAATTAGGCGTAAGCGCATTCGTTTGCTGCAGAGTTCGCTGACGTATTTGGATGATCGATTGCAAGGTTTCGATGCCGGCTGCGCTGTGGAAGTGATCGAGCACTTGGATCCTGATCGCTTGACAGCGTTCGAGCGGACCGTGTTTGGGTTTGTCCAGCCAAACACGCTTGTCGTGACAACGCCAAACGTCGAATACAACGCGATGTTCCCAGCAATGCCCGCAGGCCGGCTACGACACCGAGATCACCGGTTCGAGTGGACACGCGAGCAGTTTCGTGCGTGGGCTTCCGGCGTCGCTGAACGCTACGCC
>CALEZK010000249.1 GCA_937928585.1 uncultured bacterium
AAATTCAAAACCAAACGCCAAAGGGATAACGTCAACTCAAGTACTGTTCAGGACACTTTATATCAACTTCGAATGCCATTGCAGGCAATTCTGCTCTTTCGATATACAAGTTTCTCGACTCGAAGCGAAATCCATACTAGTAGTAATAAATCAAGGGAATACAGGTTCAAACGTTGAGCCTTTTAGTGTGCCCTTTAGGAGTGGCCTTGCCATCACGTCTGTCCGGCTGTTTCCATGTCCCACCGTAATCGTAAGTGTCTCAGCCCCTGAATTAAAATTGTTAACAGTAGTGCCTCCTCCACTGAATGCTCCGACAATCGCATTCCCATGTTGGTCCGTGACGCTTTCAAAGACTTCGCCATTATTGCGTTCGGCGACAATTAGTACATTTGGTATCCCGGCCCCATTTTGCCCCGCAACACAATGCTCCAACATCTCATCATGCACGGTGAAGGATGCCATTACCTGCGTAGATGTATTCATATACCATTTTCCAATAGAGACAAACGGTCTAGGAAGCACTAGACCAGGGCGTTGTAGTTGCCTCGAGAGGGAGAAGTCATAGCATTGAAGCGCCTCGGCTGCTCGCTTTACATTTTCCTTATACGCGATCACCGCATTCAACATTCCTGTTGTGCACTGGCTAGCTGGGCCACTCGACGTAGCGTATTTGAAATGACTTCCAAAGTCCCCTTGTGGACTAAACATTTCCAGTTGGTGTTCGGCCACAGCACACCATCTTAGCTCATTAAATACTCTTCTCCCAGCATCACCATAAGCCATTTTTTGCAGGTCGATCCCATGCCGTATCAGGGGCTCGGCTCTGAATTTCGTCGGCTGACTCATCGAAAAGTCCGCATTCTCCAAGACCTTTGCCATGACTTCCGCGATCTGACCTTTCGAAACTCCGCCATCGGTGCCGGTGAATATCGGCAAAAATACATCCGGCGACACTCCTGTAGCTCGACCTGTAAGAGAAACAGAATTACTTTTCACGAGCTCGAATCCGGTCTTGTTGTGATACGCGTTGAGCGCTCCGCTACTCCATTCTGCTCCAAATTTTGCGAGAAAAACAGATCTGTTCACCGCGGAATCAAAATTCAATGTATAGTCTGCCTCGGCCATAACCACGGTCGATCGTTGAGTTATGATGTAGTCTCCGTACTGCAACTCGAAATCAAACGCTTCCTGCTCAGACCAGTCGTTTTTTCCAACGAGCTTTGCAATCTCTGGTGCAAAACACTCCCGTACGCTTGCAATCTCTTGGAATCCAAAATCTATCTCAATCCGTACCCTATATGTGAGTTTTCTGGACTCTGCCTGTGACAAAGATTCGGTGGCCAGATCGAATGATAAATTGGCAATAAAGGCGTCCGTGTCAATGTTCACACCGGTAGACGTGAAGTCGTTTGTTTCGATTGTCTCGTTTCGATCCTCAACAGTTATGGAAATCATGCTCGGCGATATTGTGGGGAGTGATTTGCCACTGTTGAGTTCAGAAAACGTTATAACTTTTCCATCCGCTGTTTTAATCTTCATCTTGTCATGATCTACTAAAGGGCTTAGGGCTTCCCTATTTGTGGTGTCAAACCCATCTCCGAGTGCCATGTTGCCGATATCATCGTCCACATAGATGATTTGAGGCTTTGGGATTATGGCACGCAATTGACTCGGACTCTTGCTAATTTGAGAGCGCTTAGTTTTCGTGTCGCACGGAGGGTCAGCATGGGAATACGCAAACTGACATGCCAAAATCGCTAGAACAAGGGAATTCCGAGCCAAAGTATTCATGCCTGTTCTCCGATAGATTCCGCGCATGGGCGCGCGCTTTCGAGACCAAGGATTTCTGCGATACTAGTACTGAATGCCTTACGCTTCAAATGCTACGCCACGATTTAAAGACAACTATCCGAGGTTACTCCCATCTTTCAAGGTGGCAGCCCAAGCAAGCGCGCGTGAGTCTAATCCTAAAATTCGGAGGAAAGCCATATTGTTTACATAGAGAGCGTCCGGGAAAATACAGGAAAATACAGCGAAAATATAGGGACGGGAAATATAGGGACTACGAATTGAGTACTTTTGCGCCGTCGTCTTGGACTGTCGGTTTGGGTTTGCGTCCGCGCTTCTTGGGGTGCAGGAGACGCCCAAGGATGCTTTCCAACTGGACGAGGAATTGCGGTCGGCCACACGGGCGACCGCTGCTGGTAGTCGTGCGGATGCGTGTGACATCATCTTCGTTCTCCAATTGCAACCACAGCAGCCGGTCTTCGCAATACGCCGGACGACGGGAACTTGTTCGATAGTACACCATCCACGACATTCCCGCAATGGGCCGGAGCGCTCGACCCAGCGCACCGCCGGTCCCCCTCCTGCGCGTGCTCGTAATCGTAACTCGTAATCGATTCCGTCCGAAGCCGAAGGCGAAGGAGCCACCTCACCTCCCTTCGTTTCGCAAATTCCAACCGCCACACTGCAACAACCCGTGCATAAAAAGTAGAACCACACAACCACCGAGCGCCAACCCGGGAGGGTGAGCGTCCCCGCGAGCCGTCTTAACCCACAACCGTTTCCCCAACCCATGAACACCCTCAATCAAAACCAACCGCCAATCCCAAAATCCCAACGGGATTCCAGTCCGCCGCGGCGGATTGCGACGCGCTTCGCGACGCTACCCTGGGTCACAGCGCAATCTATCAAATCAACCCTGAAAGGGTTGAGGAACCAACACAATAACCACCATTTCGCATCAAAAC
>CALEZK010000250.1 GCA_937928585.1 uncultured bacterium
AACACGCCGGTTTGCTGTCCCTATACCCAACCCCACATTAATTCAGATTAATTCATGTACGGCTGTCCCTGAATTATTCTTACTTCCCATTCGGCGGCGGGCCGCGCACCTGTATCGGCGAGTCTTTCGCATGGATGGAAGGAGTCTTGCTGCTTGCGGTCCTTGGCCAGCGCTGGCAAATGCGCCTGTCGCGTTCTGCATTGGTGCCTCCGTTCCCACTTTCTCTCCTGGCTATGAGCGACCCGCGCGTCGCGGTCTTTACTTTTCGTTTAGCAGATGCTGTTCGCACCCTTTGTTAATTAGGCGCGTTGCGTTGCAGTTCGTGGCAGGGGCGATGCCTTTCCATCGCGGTGTGCACCGCGAAAAAAACGCGACTTGCACCAAACGAGGGGGGCGGGGTATTGGTGAGCGCAACCGCTTTCAACAAAAGACGTTGCGCGGAATTCACAGGTCGATATTTTGGGTCGAAAACCGTTCATTTCGGGTGGCTTTTTGCATGGAATTGTTTGTTGTTTTGTTGATTTTGGTGCGTTGCGTGCGTCGTTTTGGTCGTTTCTTTTCAATTTTTGGCATCGCCGTTTCGCGGCTTGGTTGTTTGAACGCGCTCATGGGGATGTCGTTGCCTTCACTTGATCAGCGCGGGTGTTGCAGTGCGCGGCGGGTTTGCGTTGACAGTGTGGAATGGGACGTATGGGTCTCATGGGACGGATGGGTTGATATTTTTTCAAGAACAAATCGGTGCTTTTCAAAAGCGCGTTCCACAGTGGGAGCTTTGGAACGCGTTTACGATTTGCTCTGCGACGGGGCGATTGCAAGTGCGCGGCACCAGGAGGATGGCGCACTTGGCACCGGTAATGTCTTTCGCCATGTGTCCGTTACCGCGGCATCGTACGTTCCAACCACGGGGACACGGGGATCACGGGGAAACGCAACGCGGCGGGTCGGAGATGGCCGCGCGCGCAGGCATGGAAGCCGCCGCCTGCGCGCCCTACCCCGGGGCAGTAGTAAAGAAAGCAAACTTATAGGCGGCTATATCCACAACCCGCTAGTCGATATTCGACCGCTTCATCAATCGCCACAGCGTGGTTCTGCCGATACCCAACAAATCAGCGGCCTCGGAGCGATTGCCCCGCGTGCGCTTCAGCATCGCGCGCAGCACGTCGGGCGTAAGCTCCTGGCTCGGACGCACCGATCGAAACGAAATGATTTCCTCGGGCAAGTCTTCGATCCCCAATTCGCGATTTGGCCCGAACACGACCGCATGCTCGATGGTATTCTTCAACTGCCGCAGGTTTCCCGGCCACGCGCAATCCAGCAGCGCCTGCTTGAACTCTCGGGAAAATTGCGCCGCCGGACGGTCATATCGCTCCCGCGCTTCCGTCATGAATCCATGCGCCAGCGGGAGAATGCAGTCCAACCGATCGCGCAGCGGTGGTATGTCCAGCCTTCCGATCGCAATCGCGTAGTACAAATCTTCGCGCAGCTTTCCATTCGCAATATGCACCTGCGGATCGGTTGGCACCGTCGCAACGACGCGCACGTCCGCCTTCGCAGGTTCGCTTGCGCCCAAAGGGGTCACCGTCTTTTCTTCGAGCACGCGAAGCAACAGGCCCTGCGCTTCGGCCGATAGCTGTGTAATGTCGTCGAAGTAGATCGTGCCCTTGTGCGCGCGCGCCAACGCGCCAACATGCCCGCGCAATGCACCCTGAAAAGCGCCCTTCTCGAATCCCGCAAGTTCCTGCACAAGCAATGAGGGAGCGAGCGACCGGCAATCGACCGTTTCAAATGGACCCGACTTGCGACCGCCGCCATGGTGAATCGCACGCGCAATAGACGCCCGGCCTGTTCCCTGTTCCCCAACGATCAATACGGGCGCGTCGGACTGCGCGAGCTGCTTCGCGCGCCGAATCACCGGCTGCATGTTCTCGGATTCCGCGACAAGGCTGTCCAGTAGTAGGTCTGACTTCAGCCGCCGGTTCAGACTGTTCAACGCGGCCATCGACCGAGACGCTGCTTCCTTGTGTTGCGCCAGTTGTTCTTCACGCTTCTCAAGTTCCGCATCGATGCTCTCGATCTTGAAAGCGTTTCGCGCCCACGCAGCCTCTTCGCCCCATTCCGTCTCAAATTTCGCAACAATGCGACAAGGTGGTTTACCCGCCGCGATGCAGGACTTCTCAATGGCAATCACGCGGCGCCCCAGAATCTCACTGGTATGCCCCGAAAGATATCCGCAGGTTGTCCAACACACCGATTCCGCTGCATCCGTCGTCGCGAGGCGGTGAATGGCCGCCTCGGCTGAGTTCGCAAGGGTCAATTCGCGGTAAAGTGTATTTGACTCCAAGTCGAACTCGAATCGAACGGGCTCCGCAACCAGTTTTCCCATCATCTGGGCAAAAACGGTCACAGCCTGGAGCGCGAGACGCACGTTTCCTTCGTATTGTTCCAAGTGGCGAAGCGCATCGCGGCGGCCCTGCTCAAAGCCGATTCGGTAGTAAAGTGCCCGCGCACGCTCTTTCCCAAAGGACTGAATAACCTGTCGACGCTGAACCGCAATCGACTCCATATCCTCGAACACGCCGGGCCGGCCCATGAATGTGACCTTCCCCAAAGTAGGGTTGGTCTCAATCCAGGAGGAACGGGTGTTTTCCAGATAATGGCCGAGAACGGGTGGTAATTCGAGAAAAACTTGAGCACTGAGACGGGTAGGACGCTTGATCATGGTGATTCCCCCAAGCTAAGCGACTCTAACAGAGACTCACTGGAAAATCAAGCGTTTCACATGAAACACGGAACGCTTGAATTGAAGCGAACTTACAGACTTATCCACACTCCCAAGCTGGGAGGCACACCAAGTTTAAGGTGTAGAGCCGGCCTTTTTCGAGACGTACCGCTTTTTCATCTGGTACAGTACGAGCATCAGCACGACCCCAGCCAAGCTCGTGATGATCGAGATCACTTGCTGGTCTGAGAGGTTGAACATCCGCACCGGATTATGGTCAGCGCGCAGCATCTCAATGAAGTACCGGCCAATGCCGTAGAAAATGAAGTAGTACGCTGCGGTCGAGCCATGAAACGGTCTGCAATGTTTCCGGAGTGTTATTAATAATATACAAAGTGCAAGAAGGCCAATGCTGCTGTACAGTTGCGTCGGGTGTACGTGAAACGACCACAGATCCACCGATGAATTCAGCCCGTGCTCCCGAACGTGGTCCAGATACACTGGCGAGCCAGATGGCATTTTCGACGTATCGGCGGGAATTCGGGGAAATGACACGCCGCAAAACAGTTCGGTTCGTGCCCCATAGCAGCACCCGTTGAGAAAACAACCGATTCGACCCAGACTATGGCCCAGCGCAAGCCACGGTACGGCCAAATCCGCAAGGTTCCAAAAACCAATCTTATACTTTCGGCACCAATACCAAAGGAATACAATTGCCGGGGGGAGCGCGCCCTGAAAAACCAGACCCCCCTGCCAGATCGCGAACCACCCGAGCGGATTACGCCAGGAGAACCCTTCGGGAAACATAATAATGAAGAGAATCCGCGTACCCGCTATCGCGAGCAGCAACACCCAAAAAGCCGCGTCCGCAAGATTGTCCGGGTTGATTCCGAACTTCGGCGCATCGCGCCGCGCGAAGTACAAACCAATCAGGAAACCCATGGCCAGCATCAACCCGTATGAATGTACGGGCAACGGACCAAGCTCTAGTAAAACTGGATACATGGTGGCTCGCTTACAGCGAACCGGTTTTTTCGAGCTTGGACTGGCACTCTATGCAGTAGCGCGCGGAAGGAAATACTTCCAGGCGCTTCGGATTGATCGGTTTCTGGCAACCTTCGCAATCGCCGTAGTTACCGGACTTCACGCGTTCCAGTGCGTCGGCAACGTCTCGCAAGCGAACCACTTCGCTGCTTGCAATGCTCAGCGCGGTTTCACGTTCGAAGTTGTCGGTGCCCACTTCAGCATAACTCGCGATATCTGCCGTCTGATCCGTGGAGGGTTGATACAGCGTGTCCTCTTCCAGCCGCTTGATCCCCGCGCTCAGGCGATCCCGCTCTTCAAGCAGCAGTTTCTCGTACTTCTTAGCGTCCTTCTTATTCATAATCAACCAACTCCCAATTGTGTCGCGCAGATACTGCAAAGTGAAGGGTGCCCGGAAATTGTCCCGACAGATTCACGCACATGCCAGCAGCGAACGCATTTTTCACCGGGCGCGGGCGCAACCGTCACGGACACTTTTTCCTCCGTCGTGCCTGCTTCAGAAGAAACCGGCGCGACGATAATATG
>CALEZK010000251.1 GCA_937928585.1 uncultured bacterium
TGCGCACGCGGCGGTGCAGGAGGTGCTCGACGTGTTTGCGCGGCACGGCTTCGATCTTCGTGAACTCGAATCACGCAGGAACGACCCCGCGTTTCGCGCGGGCCTCGTCGAGTTGGTGGGCATCGCCCGGGAACATCTGGAAAATGCGCTGACGTACACGCTGCTGATACCCAAAAGCGAACCAGGCATTCGCAGGTTCTGTCTGTGGGCCATCGGCATGGCGCTGCTGACGCTTCAAAAGATTCGCGAGAATCCCTATTTCACCAGCGGCAACGAAGTAAAGATCGCGCGGAGCGCCGTGCGCCGCGTCATTCTCGCCTCCAACCTGGCGTGCAAGAACGACGCAGCGTTGAAAATACTGTTCAAGCTCGCCTCGCGCGGCTTGCCGCGAAACACGGCGCGAACCGAAACTTAAATTGAGCTATTCCACCTCTACTCGTCAGTGCGCTATATGGAGTGCGGTGGCGGAGCGGCTGAGCGCAGACACCGCTTTGGCTGTAAAAGCAAAGTGACTACATTCAATCAATGAACATGATTAGAATCGCCATCGCGCCGAATAGCGCATGGCAGTAAGTCACGCTATGTGGAGATCGACATGAAACGAATATCCATGCTGATTGCAATCATGTGCATTACAAGCACGGCGCAAGCCGAGTTGAAACTCTCCGAAGGCTGGACACAGGAAGCGGCGCGCGAGGAAACGCGCCCCGCCTTCACGTTCGACGCAAAAGGCGGCGCAAATGCCAACGGAGCGCTTATCGTCACCACCGACAATCGCGACGGCTTGGACGGGCGATGGGTGACGAAAGTGCCCGTCGAAGGTGGAAAGACCTACGCCTTTCGCGCGCTGTACCGCGCGGAGAACGTCGAAGTGCCCCGCCGAAGCGTGCAGGCGCGTATCATCTGGAAAGACGACGCAGGCATTCAGGCTTTGCGCGATGTGCCCGGCGCGGTTTCATACGCAGGGGGAAAGCCTCCGGTATCGGAGCCGGAGTATCCCGAAACGAAAGCAACGAACGAGAGCGGATGGACCGAAGTATCCGGCAATTATCAGGCGCCGATGAAAGCAGTGAGTGCCACGATTGAGTTGCATTTTCGCTGGGCCGCGAATGCGCGTTGCGAGTGGAGTGACATTTCGTTCGACGAATGCGAACCGCTACAACCGCGCATGGTGCGGCTGGCTGCCGTGCATTATTTCCCCAATGGCGGAAAGACCGCCCGCGACAGTTGCGAACAGCTCGCGCCATTCATCGAGCAGGCGGCACAGCAGAACGCGGACTTGATAGTCCTGCCCGAAACCATCACCGCCACGGGAAACGGCCTCAGCTACGCGGATGCAGCGGAGCCGATCCCAGGACCTTCAACGGAATACTTCGGCGCGCTGGCAAAAAAACATGATCTTTACATCGTCGCGGGCCTCGTCGAACGCGACAAACATCTCGTGTACAACACCGCGGCGCTGCTCGGTCCCGATGGCGCGTTTGTGGGCAAGTATCGCAAGGTCACCTTGCCGCGACCGGAAGTGGACTGGGGCGTTGTTCCCGGCGATGAGTATCCCGTCTTCGACACGCGCTTCGGTAAACTGGGCATCATGATCTGCTACGACGGCTTCTTTCCCGAAGTCGCGCGCAAACTCAGCAACAACGGCGCGGAGGTTATCGCGTTTCCCGTCGCGGGCTGCAACCCGATGCTCGCCGCCGCGCGCGCCTGCGAAAACCACGTCTATGTCGTAAGCAGCAGCTACACCGACAAGAAAGCGAACTGGATGATCAGCGGCGTCCACGATCAGGAAGGCCAGGTCATCGCCCGCGCCGAAGACTGGGGCACCATCACCGTCGCCGAAGTCGATCTCAACAAACGCCTCTACTGGTCCAGCCTCGGCGACTTCCGCGCCGAACTCCCACATAATCGGCCAGTGTTGGAAGGCAAATAGAACTGGTTATCCACAGATTACACAGATGACACAGATTGAACTAAATGCGAATTTCAATTCCGATTTGAATCTGTGTCATCTGTGTCATCTGTGTAATCTGTGGAAGAAGTATTGATGCTGAATCCACCCGCGGAAATTTGGGACTTGCACACACACCTTTCCGGTGTGGCGGGGCGCACGCCCGACGAGCGTATGGCGAAGCTCCTCGAATTCGCCGATCGCATGGGGGTCGACAAGCTGGTCGTCTTCATGGGATTGGAGTTCGCATACGAGCCAACGCCCGAGAAGTTCAGGCTAGAAAATGACGAAGTCCTTCAGGCACTGAGCCACTATCACAACCGTGCAGTCGGGTTTGTATACCTGAATCCGAAGTTTCCCCAAGAGTCGCTTGACGAATTCGATCGCTGTGTGGTGAACGGGCCGATGGTGGGGATTAAGCTATGGGTCGCCGAACACTGTAACGCTACGAGTCTCGATCCGATTATCGCGCGCGCGGCGGAGCACAAAGCGCCGATATTTCAACACACCTGGATCAAAATAACCGGCAATCTTCCCGGCGAATCCACTCCCATGGAACTCGCCGAACTCGCCGTGCGCCACCCCGAAGCGATTCTGATCTGCGGTCACACCGGCGGCGATTGGGAGCAGGGCATCCGCGCGATTCGCCCACACAAGAACGTCTACGCCGATCTCGCCGGTGGCGATCCCACTTCGGGGTTCACCGAAATGGCCGTGCGCGAACTCGGCGCAGAGCGCGTGCTGTTCGGCAGCGACGCAGGCGGCCGCAGCTTCGCGTCGCAACTCGCGAAGGTTTACAGCGCGCGCATATCCGATGACGACAAACGCCTGATTCTCGGCGGCAATCTGAAGCGCTTGCTCACGCCCATACTCGAAGCGAAGGGTGTCAAGCCATGAGCGCGCCCATCACCGACGTTCACGTCACGCTGTCGCGTTGGCCCTTTCGCCGGCTTCCCTTGGATGAAACACCCGCACTCGTCGAAGCCTTGCAATCGCGCGGCATCGCGCAGGCGTGGGCGGGCAGTTTCGATGCGTTGTTGCACAAGGACATCGCATCCGTTAACGCGCGCCTTTCCGACGAATGCGCAAAACACGGAAGCGGCGTATTGCTTCCCTTCGGCGCAGTTAATCCCAAACTGCCGGACTGGGAGGAAGACCTGCGCCGTTGCGCAGAGACGTTCGGCATGCGCGGCATTCGCCTGCACCCGAACTACCACGGGTACACCCTCAACGAACCTGTATTCGCGCAATTGCTCCAACGCGCAACCGATCACAAACTGATCGTGCAAATCACCACGGCGATGGAAGACGAGCGCATGATGCACCCGCTCATGCAAGTGAAAC
>CALEZK010000252.1 GCA_937928585.1 uncultured bacterium
CAACAGATGCCCTGATCGTTGTCGATGGCCAACGCGACTTCTGTCCCGGCGGCGCGCTCCCTGTGAACGACGGTGACGCAATCGTCTCGGGCATCAACCTCGTATCGCCACGGTTCACCCAGCGCATCTACACGCGCGACTGGCACCCCGCGAACCATTGCAGCTTTAGCGAATCGCCCGGATTTGTTGACCGAAGCTGGCCCGCGCACTGCGTTGCAAAAACACAGGGCGCGGATTTTCATCCCGCGCTAATCGTTCCGCCCGATGCGCTCGTCGTCAGCAAGGGCACCGATCCTCTGCGCGAGGCCTACAGCGGCTTCGACGGCACCACCCTGTCCGATACGCTGAAGGCGAGAGGCGTTCGCCGTATCTTCGTGTGCGGCCTCGCAACAGACTACTGCGTGAAGGCTACCGCGCTCGACGCGGTAAAAAACGGATTCGAAACCTACTTGATTGAAGACCTCTGTCGCGGCGTCGACATTCCCCAGGGTTCCGCGAAAGCCGCCGTCGACGCCTTGATAGTCGCCGGCGTGAAGCCATGCCTCTCGGGAGATATCCATGAATGACATCCATCCATGGCGCAAGCGCGAAGGCCTCGCGCTGCTCACCGATTTCTACGAACTCACCATGATGGCCGGATATCTAAAGGAAAACCGCGCCGATTTCCGCGTATGTTTCGAATACTTCTTTCGTCATCTCCCCCCGCACGCCGGCTTCGCCGTTGCCGCCGGCCTGGGACCCTTTCTCGACTATCTTGAACACCTCCGCTTCACACCTGATGACATCGCATACCTGCGCTCGCTCAATGTCTTCGATGAATCCTTCCTCGAACACCTCGCGCGCTTCGTGCCCTCTTGCACCGTGCGCGCCGTACGCGAAGGCACGCTCGTTTTTCCGCACGAACCCGTCGTGCAAATCGAAGGCACCATCTTCGAAGCCCAACTGCTCGAAACCGCGCTCCTCAACATGCTCAATTTCCAGACCCTCATTGCAACAAAGGCCGCGCGCGTATGCCTCGCCGCCGACGGCGATCCCGTCATGGAATTCGGGTTGCGCCGCGCCCACGGGCCCGACGGCGGCCTCAGCGGTTCGCGCGCCGCGTACATCGGCGGCTGCACGTCCACGTCAAACGTGCTCGCCGGCAAGGTATACGGCATACCGGTCTCCGGCACGCACGCGCACAGTTGGGTCATGAGTTTCCCGAACGAACTCGACGCATTCCGCGCCTTCGCGCGCAACTATCCCGACCGCTGCGTGCTGTTGGTCGATACCTACGACACCATTCAAAGCGGCGTGCCCAACGCAATACAGGTATTCCGCGAAATGCATGCGAACGGCAAACCCACCCGGCCCGGCATCCGGCTCGACAGCGGCGATCTCGCCAAGCTCAGCAAAATCGCCCACCGGTTGATGCGCGAAGCGGGTTTCGATGATCCGCTGATTGTCGGCTCGAACGATCTCGAAGAAGACCTCATCGCCGACCTCAAACGTCAGGGCGCAAAAATAAACGCCTGGGGCGTCGGCACCCACCTCATCACCTCCAGCGATTGCCCCGCGCTTAGCGGCGTATACAAACTCGTCGCGCTGGAAGACGAGGGCGCGTGGCAGCCCCGCATCAAGATTTCCTCCAACATCTCAAAAGCGACCAACCCAGGACGCAAACGTCTTGTGCGTTATTTCGATCAGAATGAGGTGCCCCTTGGCGACGTGCTGTTCGATTCCGAAGAACCCTATCCGGAAAACGGTGTTGTCCTTGGCCGCGACGCAACGCAACCGCATCGCGCCGTGCGCCTGAAGTCCGCGGCGCGCGCGGAATCGCTGTTGCAAACCGTGTTTGACGCGGGAAAACGCACCGATCCGCAACGCCCCATCGCCGAAATTCGCGCGCATTACCTTGCACAACTCACCGCATTGCCGGAAGAATACAAGCGCCTGCGCAATCCGGAGTTTTACCGCGTAGCGCTATCCGAGAGAATCGGAACGCTGAAAGACGATCTGATGCGAACGCCGGACCAATAGCCCGGATTTTTCACACGTACGTGCGATAATTCTTATAACCAAAAGAAATGCAGCGGAATATGAAGAATTCGGAAGCAGGATACGATTACACTGTGTGCGTGTGAAAAATCCTCACCAGTGGACCTATGGGCATTCTCATGAGCATTTCTCACCGCGTGATGCACTCCAAACGGCAACGCAAAACCTGGATGCGGTGAGAAATGCGGGATAGGAGGCACAACCATGAACCGACGCCAATTCATGCAGGCCGCGGGGGCCGTTGCCCTGGGCGCCGCCAATGCCCGCGCCGCGCAGCCTTCAACGCCGCGAAACGTTGTCTTCTACATCACCGATGATCAGGGCATGGGCGATGCCGGGTGCTATGGCAACCCGCATGTGCGCACACCGGGACTCGACGAGCTCGCGCGCGAAGGCGTTCGGTTCACCAACGCCTTCTGCACAACCCCAAGCTGCAGCCCAAGCCGTTCCGTATTGCTCACCGGCACGCACAACCACACCAACGGACAATACGGACTCGCCCACGCCGCGCACCATTTCTCGTCGTACGACGATGTGAAGAGTTTGCCCGTTACGCTTGGCAAGGCAGGATACCGAACGCTCGGCGCCGGAAAGTTTCACACGCTTCCGCAGTCCGCCTACGTTTTCCAAAACTACATTCAAAGGGCCGACCCGGAAGAAATGGCCGAACAATGCAGACCCTTCCTCGAAGCTAAGGATGAACGGCCCTTCTTTCTGTGTTTCTGTCCAGTCGAGCCGCATCGACCTTTTCACAGAAAGGGCGCAGCGCCCGTAGACCCCACCGCCATCGATGTGCATCCGCACCTGCCGGACATTCCCGAATGCAGACAGGAACTCGCCGAGTACTACGGCTCCATCGAACGCGCGGACATCGGATTGAAGAAGTTGATCGAAATGCTGAAGAAAAACGGACACTGGGAAAATACGCTCATCGTCTATCTCACCGACAACGGCATGCCTTGGCCCGGCGCGAAAACAACCCTGTACGAACCCGGCGTGAACCTTCCCTGCGTCGTCCGCGATCCGCGCAACCCGCGCAAAGGCTACACCTGCAACGCAATGGTCTCCTGGCTCGACATCATGCCAACCATACTGGAGTTTTGTGATCTCAATGAGCCCGCGTGCACAGGCCGATCGTTTCTAAACGCCATGCGCGAAGACGATCCGCAAGGATGGGACGAAGTCTACTTCTCCCACTCTTTCCACGAAGTCACCATGTACTATCCCATGCGCGGCGTCCGCACCCGCACCCACAAACTCATCTTCAACATCGCACATGCATTGCCATTTCCATTCGCATCCGATCTATGGAAATCCAAGACGTGGCAAGCCGTCCTCGAACGCAACCTCACCCAATACGGCAAACGCAGCGTCGACGCATATATCAACCGCAGCCGCTTCGAGCTATACGATCTTGTGAACGATCCCCACGAAATCAAGAACCTCGCGGAAGACCCCGAACACCAACAACTCCTGGCCGATCTGAAACAACGCATTAGGACCATGCAGGAAAAAACGAAGGATCCCTGGCTCCTGAAATGGGATCGAGAGTAACCAAACCATCTGACGCCCCAAACTTGAAAACGAGTTCGTTCCCTTTCGTGCTCGTGCTATTACTCGTGCGCGTAATCGTAACTCGTAATCGAACTTAGCATTCATCCCCCAAAGAAGGAGACACTTGCAAATTTCGATTACGAATTACGCATTACGAATTAAGATTACGGGTTAGAGGGCCGGGAGTAAGGACTAGAGTTTTTGAGGGTGGAGCCAGGGGTCCGCGCCGGGGGTGACGGCGCGGACCCTGCTTTTAAAAACGAGGGGGAAGAGGGTAGTGGGGGTCTCGTTTTTCTTGGCGCGGTTGGGCTGTGTTGGGGAAGAGAGGGGTTGCCTTCCGCGCCTTTTCACTTGGGTGATTCAACTCTTGGGGAGTCTGGCTCCGTATAATGAAATCACTTTCATGCGCATTTTATTTCAACGACTTACGCGGGATCGTCGGCACCGCGGGGCCTTCTGGTTGTAAACAGCAACGCTGCAATGTGTTACAACACAAAACGAGAAAAAGTCGCGCTCCGGCAACCGGAGCGCGACCTCTATATTTACAGTACAATCACGCAGGAGTCGCACCTGCGCCGTGGCGAATTATGCGTTCAGATTCGCCCGCTAACCGCTTCTAGTGCGCGTGCTCGTGCGACGCTTCGTGCAGGATCAGTCCACCTTCATTCACAGGGAATGGTGAGCCGAAGGAGCCGCCATAGCGGATGAATTCAACATGACCATCGAGGTAAAGCACGTTACAACCGCCGGGCGCGTGGTTGAAGTGGGTTGCTTCATCGCCGATTTCATCCCAGAAAGTTGGCAGTGCCGATTGCGCCTGCGAACTGCGCGTTGGATCGTTGATGTCGGTGATGAAGAAACGTTCAATGCCTTCGCGCATGCGCGGAAACTCGGACATGCCGCCAACCGGCACCGGCAGTTCCCAATTCTGGTTCACGAGATCGATGTCGCCCGCTTCGATGCCTTCAACCAATTCTTCCAGCGCGAGTTCAAAGGTTGCGAGGTCGCCCGCGGCGGTGTATTCAGCGGCAAGGACGCCGGGTGAAACGGCCCAGGCCATGTAGACGTAAGGGTGTTCGGTGATTTCGCAGGGCTCAACAATGCCGTTGTTCGAGAAGCCGGCAACTTCCTCCCAATTGGAGGATTGCGTATCGCCCTCATCATACAACGCAAGTGCCGAGTTGCCGCTGGGCGAACTCGGGCAAACGAGTACATTCAAGTCAGTGAGGTACTCTGGGTAAACGTGGACCGCCTCGAACATCTGGTTCCACGGTTGGATTTCGTCTTCGCAGTTCAGCACTTTCTGCGAAGGCAACAGGCCGCCTTTGCTCTCTCCCGCGTACATTTTAAGGATAATGCCCATCTGTTTCAGGTTGTTTTGGCAGCTTGCCCTCCGCGCGGCTTCACGCGCGCGCGCCAGGGCCGGCAGCAGGATTGCCGCCAGGATTCCGATGATGGCAATGACAACAAGCAGTTCAATAAGGGTAAATCCACGACGTTTCATGGTTTGATCGCTCCGTAATTCGCAAATGATGGATGAATGCACACCCGCGTGATCCCACAAATCAGATCACCAGGCACAACGAGGATTCGAATGTTGGTTTTGCGAATTAGAGGGCGGGCGGGCCGCGGCGGAAGTGCGGGAAGCAAGCCGCGTCCCGCGCGATGGGATCTTGACCGAGCGCAAGTTCAAAACGGGTTTCTTCCGCCTGAGGAACCGGAAGGACGCCGTTTGGCGTGACGAGGACCGGTGTACTCGAGAGTACGCAGAACGCGCACGAATGCTCTTCGGAATGGGAGGATTCTTTGGCAGGCGCCTCGCAGGAATGTTCCGCATGGGCCGACTGGAGCAGCAACAACGCTTCATGGCTATCCGCAATGGCGAGAAACGCGACAGCGGCAAGGGCCGCAACACGCAAGAAACGCCCGCGGAAAAGCGAAGTAAGTTGTACTGCAATACCCATCGCGATACGGCACCTAGCGTCCGACTGGCAGACGCATTAAACCCGAGTTGGAACAAGAATAGGCCGAATCGCGTTATTAGTCAAGTGTAAGTTCCTCGGGGGAATTGCCGCGGGCAAGGACCCGGCCTATACTATAGGTGGCGCTTTTCCTAACCACCCGCTGCAATACCAAAGGTGCTCTTATGCATGACCTGACAAATTTACTGGCGCAGATGCACGCCATGATGAACGATTTGCACGGCCAGGCTCCCTTTGATCAGCTTCGCGGGGCAACCTGGCAGCCCCCGGTCGACATTTATGAGACGGAAGAGCGCATCACCATCGTGGCGGAGTTGCCGGGCGTTGAAAAGAAGGACATTGACGTCGAGGTGGTCGAAGGCGTGTTGCGGATTACGGGCGTAAAGCACCGGCATGTGCCGGAGGCGACAAGCCATGTCTATCAAATGGAGGTTCCCTACGGACCTTTCGCGCGGTTTGTCAGGCTTCCTTGCGCGGTCGATGTTGAGCATATCGAAGCGGAGTATAAGGACGGTTACCTGACGATATGCGTCCCGAGAGGCGGTAATCATGAGTAAGAAAAAGACTCCCCCAACGGAACAAACGCAAGGTTTGCCGGACACACCGGCGACGTTGCCGTTGCTGATCGGAAACATCGTGCTGTTCCCGATGTCTGTCGTGCCGTTCCGGATTACGGATGCAACGGATGTGAAACTCATAGACAGCGCGGTCATGGGCTCGAAAATGCTCGGGCTTGTCGCGCGGAAACCTTCTGCAATCGAAGGGAAAGGCGTGGAGGCGGCGTATGAGGTCGGGTGCGTAGGTCGGGTCATGCAGTTGCAGCGTCTCCCGGACGGTTCCTTGAACGTTGTCCTGCAGGCGTTGCGCCGCTTTCGCATCGGCGCGGTGGAACAGCGCGAGCCGTTTCCGGTCGTGAAAGCGACTTCACTGGAAGAGCCGCCCTACGACAAGAAAAAAATTGCGCCGCTCGTGGCTACGGTGAAGATGCAGATGTCGCGGCTGATCACCTTGTCGCCTGATATCCCCGATGCCGCGGCGGGCGTGTTGGACAACATTGACGATCCGGGATTCCTCGCGGACCTGATATCCAGCAATCTCAGCATTCCCGTGGAAGAAAAGCAGCAGTTGCTGGAAACGGTGGACTGCGTAAAGCGGTTGGACCGCCTTACGCTCGTGCTCGCGCGCGAAGTCGAGATGATGGAGTTGTCCGACAAAATCCGCAATGACGCGCGCGGATCCATCGACAAGAGCCAGCGCGAATATTTTCTGCGGCAACAGATGAAAGCCATTCAGGACGAGCTGGGCGAGGGTGAAGATAAACATTCGGAGGCGGCGGAGTATCGCAAGCAGATCGGCGCGCTGGAACTGACTTGATCGCTTCGAAAATATGAACCCGGCCGGCGCCGAGTACCACGTCATCGCGACGTACCTGGATTGGATCGTTGAACTCCCGTGGAACGCGGTAACGTATCGTGAGATCGATATCGCGCGCGCCGAGCGTATTCTGAATCAGGACCATTACGGGCTGGACAAGGTAAAGCGCCGCATCCTCGAACATCTCGCCGTGCGCAAGCTGAAGCCGGACGCATCCGGCGCAATCATCTGCTTCGTCGGGCCGCCGGGCGTTGGCAAAACTTCGCTCGGGCAGTCCATTGCGCGCGCGCTCGATCGGAAATTCGTCCGGATGTCCCTCGGCGGAATGCGCGACGAGGCGGAAATTCGCGGGCACAGAAAAACCTACATCGGCGCGATGCCGGGACGAATCATTCAGTTGATTCGCAAAGCCGGAACGCGCAGCCCCGTATTCGTACTGGATGAAATCGACAAGCTGGGCAACGATTTCCGCGGCGATCCTTCGTCGGCGTTGCTGGAAGTGTTGGATCCCGCGCAAAACAGCACATTCTCGGATCTGTATTTGAACGTGCCGTTCGATCTGTCGGATGTCATGTTCGTCGCGACGGCGAATGTGCTGGACACCATTCCCTGGGCCTTGCGCGATCGCATGGAAGTGATCGAAATTCCGGGATACACGGTGGAGGAAAAACTGAGCATCGCCAAGAAGTATCTCGTGCCGAGGCAATTGGAAGCGCACGGCATACCCAAAGGCAAGCTGTCGTTTTCCGCGCAGGTGCTGCGCCACATCATCACGCGCTACACGCGCGAAGCGGGCGTCCGCAATCTGGATCGCGAGATCGCGAACGTCTGCAGGGGATGCGCGCGCCTGTTCGCCGAGGGGCGGCGCAAGCCCATCGCCATATCGATGGACGACATCACAACGTATCTTGGCAATCCGCGCGTGAGACCGGAAACCGCGGAGCGCACGCGCATTCCCGGTGTCGCTACGGGTCTCGCCTGGACGGCTGTTGGCGGCGACATTTTATTCATCGAAGCGACGCGCATGCCGGGCAAGGGCAATCTCGTTTTGACCGGTCAGCTTGGCGACGTGATGAAGGAGTCCGCCCAGGCGGTGTTGAGTTATGTGCGCGCGAATGCGCACGCATTGGGTTTGGATGACGCCGTGTTTACCACGTCAGACATACATATTCACGTGCCCGCAGGGGCCGTGCCGAAGGACGGCCCGAGCGCCGGCGTGACGATTCTAACCGCGGTGGCGTCACTCCTGACGGGCAAGCGCGTAAAAGACAATCTTGCCATGACCGGCGAGATTACCTTGCGCGGACTGGTCCTGCCCGTCGGCGGAATCAAGGAAAAGGTATTGGCTGCCGCGCGCGCCGGCATTCGCGAAATCATTTTGCCGCGCGCCTGCGAACCAGATCTCTCCGACGTACCAGCCTCGGCCCGCGATCGGTTGAAGTTTCATTTCGTGGATCGCATGGAGGAAGTGCTCGGCATAGCCCTCGGAGTCCACCCCATCGCACGTTCCAACGGCAGAAAAAAACCGCATACAAAAGCAATCGCATTGGAATCACGTTAGTAGCGAGCGTCTCATATTTTCGTGCGCCAACTCGTAATTCATAATCGTAACTCTTAATCATAATCGATCTTCGCCCCCACCCGCTTAGAAGGGGGTGGCGCGAAGCGCCGGGGGAGGTCGTCCTCAACCCATCCCAACTACCGCCGGCAGCCCGCCCACTCAATCGACTGCACCAAAATCTTCCGGTACTCCGGCACCGCAACCGACTTCACGTCGTGGCCCAACGCAAAATAGACGCATCGCGCGTTATGCACGTAATGCGTGCACAACAACGGCTCCGCGACCGTATGCCCAAACCGTTCCTCGTTTCCCGTCAGCAGCACATTCATGTCAGGCCGCATCAACAAATTAAAATACAACTCGTCGTTCGTGATGAATGGCTTTACCCCTTCCAGGATGGGATGATGCTCCTGCTTTACGTCCACCCGAAACTCGCGATACGGACCATGCGTCGATTTACCGCTCACCCACATCGCGCCGAGTATATCGATGGAATCCCGCCACTCCTGCGTATTCGCGACGGAAAAGTGCGTCGCCACCAACCCCTTGCCGTCTTTCAGGAATTGCACAATGCTTTCCTTGACGAAGTCCGGCGGATTCCCACCCTCCACTTTTAGCTGAATCCACAACAGGACGTCGTAATTCTTCAGATTCTCATATCTGAGGTCTTCAAGATTCTCCGTCACCGTCAATGCAATGGATTTATGGTTCGCGTTGATGTCGTCGATGACCTCCGTCATCGTCACGTCCTTATGCGGTCCTGTGCCCAGCATCAGGCATTTCAACGGCGCCTTCGCCTCTTCCGCCGCGACTGATAACGCAAACACAAACAGCAGCGCGCCCGTAAATAACAATGCTCGAGCTTTCATGTTCGACGATGTCCTTTCTCAACGTTATTGTTTAGAAATTCCAAACTGCGCGGTCAGAAAATCCACCAGCGCCGCATTCGCCGGCACTTCCGTGTCTTCCGTTTTCTGCATATCTTCGGCGTGCAGCACCGTGCACGAAATGTTCAGCGGGTCCATCTTTTCCTTGAGCGCATACCCAAACTTCGGATGATGCACGCCCCAGCCCGGCTTGTCATGTCCCTCAAGCTCCTTGCCGAAATCGTCGTAGTATATCCGCAGCGTCGAGTTTGGCCCAGGCTTCAGCGGTGCCTTCGGTTCCGAGTAAAACATAATCACGGGTGGATCGTCCGCGGTGAGGTAATTGATCGCCGCCGCGCGCTCGTACAGCGCATACGCCTTCGGCGTATCCAACTCTTCCAGCTTTAACCCATACAAAAACGGCAACGCCGGATGCTCATATGCGCGCCCGCCAATCACGTCGCGCACCCACCGCGGATCATACGAACACTGCGCGCCATACACGCCAACACACGTCACCCGCGTCGATTGCCGCAACACCGGATCGCTGTTGTTCGGATCCGCCATCTCCGGATGGAACGCGATCCACAGCGAAATGCCCGCGCCCGCGGAACTTCCGCTCAACGCGATCCGATCCGGATCGATCTTCAGTTGCCGCGCATGCAGACGCAAGAACTGCAAGGCCCGAGCGCCATCTTCCATCGGACCCGGAAACGGCGCCTGCCGCGAAAATCGATAATTCGCCGACGCAACCGATATGCCCGCGCCCAAACACCGCTTCAACAAATCCGGGTGCAAAGTCCACTTGTCACCACCCAGAAACCCGCCGCCATGCCAGAAGATCAACAACGGCGCGGGCCCGCGCGTATCCGCCTGCCACAAATCGAGTACATTGCGCTCGTGCGGACCATACGGCAGATTGAAATAATCCGGCCGCGGTTTCGTTTCCGATGGCAGCTTCACACTTGCATCCGCCGCCTTCGGCAATTGCGGCGCGGTTGCGCAGCCAACCGCCACGAAAACGATCACAAGCAACAACCACCGAACTAAAAACATGAAAGAACCCCTCTTAGTGGAGACAGGCAGCTTTTCCAAAGCGGGCTCGCTCGCGGTTTCACGCCACAACCGCAACGCCACCACAACAATCACGCAGCGATGGTAACCCCTTTTCCCCCTCGTGTAAACTGCCTCAACCGCTGCAGGAGATCGTTCCCATGGCCGTCCGCATTCACATCGCCGGCGCGCGCAACGTTACGCGGGAAGACTTCCTCGCTGCTTTCGCCGAATTGAAACCCCAAGACGCGTCAGTCGTCAACGGCTGGTGTTGGATCCAGGCGAGCGTCTGGGGCGTCAACAGCGCGAAATTGGACGAGTGCCTCGCCACATTGCCGGGTCCTTGCCTTCGCATAACCTCCGAAGACGCCTGCCGCTGGCGTCTGCGCTTGTTCAAGCAAGGCCAGGAACCGTTCTCGATCTGCCATCATTTTACGAGACCCGGCTTCGAAGTATCCGAGAACTCGACGGAAGAGGCCGACCCACCGTCGCCTGCAATGCGCGCCGATTGGCTCAATCGCATTTGCGCACCCGAGCAAGCCGTCGGCGAAAGTGAAGACTACTTCGGCGAGAACGCTGCCGATGAAGAGGAAGCGCGCGCCGCCATGATCGGAATCGCTGATTTCCTCATGGATCAGCGCGAATACTTCGGCGAACGCGTGCCGCGCGAGCTGGTCGCGCGCCTGCTGGAAATGCCATATGCCGGAGCCATGCGCGAATACTTGTCATGGCATCGCAAATCGCTCCTGGATGCGTTGAAACGTTTTGGCATTCCACACGAGGAGGCCCGGGTAAACGCGACGCTCGCCGGGGAAAGTGTATCGGACCGCGAGTTTGAAGCCGACCTCGGCAATATGCCGCGCTTCCTCGCCGACCTTGGATTCGGCCCACAGTTCGAGTCCTGGGTGGAAGAGTTGAGCCAACCCGTTGCCGAGCCGGAAATAACCGATGCGGAAGTGTCGGAGTTTGCCGCAATGGTCGATCAGGCGCCGGATTTCGTCGTCTCCGCACCGGACGAATCACCGCCCCGCTGCGCGCTCGAAAACGTGCTCGCATGCTATCTCATCGCACACTACTGCGACGACACCGCAAACGTGCTCTTTCGCGTCGCTTCAAAGGAAGATCCCGCATTTCTTCAAACGTGGAAAGTCAGCGAACTGGGTATTTTTCGCATCGAAGGCAATACCGTTCTCCTCCAACTGTTTGACAACCAGATGATGTTCACCCTCTACACGCGCGACCTCCTTCAAAAATTGATTGCAGACCTTCCGGATGGCGCGGCCCTCGAGATGATCACCGGCTCGGGAAAGTTTGAAGCAGGAAGACAACGCTACCGGGGACGCGTAGAAAGTGGATCGTGGGTGATAGAGAAATGGGGGCCCCCAAAGGTAACAGCGGCCTCTCTTCGCGATGCGCTGGCATTGGCAATTGCCATCGACGGCGAAACGC
>CALEZK010000253.1 GCA_937928585.1 uncultured bacterium
CGGCTGTACGCGGCTATAATGTTCCTTATCAGTCAGGCTATTCGACTCAGCTTGATACTCTTTCTCGTATCCAAACTCGTGAATGCGCTGACTGGCTGGGATACAACGTATTGCATTCTCGTCGGCGGGGGGATTACGTCTTTTTATACGGTGCTTGGTGGCATCGAAGCGGTTATCTGGACTGATTTCATTCAGTCGATCGTACTTACGATTGGAGGCCTCCTCGTCCTTATCGCTGTGTTGTATAACCTGCCGGGCGGGTTTGCGACCATTTGGGAAGTTGCGGTGCGGGACAACAAATTTGTGCTCGGCGATCCGTTACCGGGTACGACAAGACCCGTGGCAGCCCCGCTGATACCAGCGTCGTTACAGGACATCTTGTCTACCAAGACGGTTGTGATGTTGATAATCGTAGGCTTCCTGAACTGGATGACGGAGTACAGCAGCAACCAGAACGTCGTTCAAAAGTACTGCGCGGCAAAGACAATTAAAGACGCCCGTCGCGCCATGTGGATCAATTGCGCGTGCAGCCTTCCGACTTGGGCTTACTTCATGTTCCTCGGCACGGCGCTGTATGTGTATTACCAGGTCAACCCGGATCCGGAAGCGGCAAAAATGCTGACTGGCGAGCGCAAGGCGGAGGATATTCTCCCCTATTTCGTGAGCAGCAACTTGTACCAGGGACTTTCCGGCATTGTGATAGCCGGCGTGCTCGCTGCGGCCATGTCTTCCTTGTCTTCAAGTATCAATGCGATGTCCGCTGTCAGCGTTGTGGACATCTATAAGCGGCGCATGAATAAAGACGCAACGGACACGCACTACGTAAACGTCGCGAAAATGTTGTCGCTCGTAAGCTCAGTGATAATGATCGGCGGCGCATATTGGCTTTCGACAGCAGACAGCACAACGCTTCAAGATACGGCAACAAAGCTTAATTCGATCAGCGCGGGCGGATTGCTCGGGCTGTTTATGCTTGGCTTCCTGACCGTGCGCGGCGATGGCCGGGCGGTGTTGATTGGCATCCTGTTTACAGTTGCATTTTCCACCACGATCTCGCTGTATGAACTTAAGATGTTTGCCACTATCGCGCCTGGTTTCAACGAGTTCATTAAGGCGAACTTCGATACCTATTACACGACGATTATCGGCAATCTTGTCATGTTTGTGCTGGGTTATCTGTTTGCCGCATTGTTGCCCGCGAAGAAACGCGACTTGAAGAATCTGACTGTATGGACCCAAGACGAATCGATGCCGGCGACGTAATGCCGAATTCAGAAACCATCGCGGACGCGTTTCGCGGGGTTCATGATCGTATCAGTGGCTTCCTTGCTGACGCGGACGGCACGCCGTATCGTGAAGATCGCTGGGACTACGACAAAGGCGATGGTGGCGGCGTAACGCGGGTGTGGGAAGGCGCGACGCTGATCGAAAAAGGGGGCGTGAACTTTTCCGCGATTCACGGTGCATCCCTGCCACAGGCGGCCGCAACCGCATTCAAGATTGACCAAGGCACACCTTTTTTTGCAACGGGCGTCAGCCTTGTGATTCACCCGCACAATCCCCATGTGCCGACGATTCACATGAACGTTCGCTACTTCGAGGCGGGTCCAATGTGGTGGTTTGGCGGTGGCATAGACCTGACGCCATACATTCCGGTGCGCGCGGAGGCCGTCGCATTTCATCGCGCATTGAAAACCCTGTGCGAAGATTGTGGGGAGAATTATGCCCAGCACAAGAAAGCCTGCGACGAATACTTTTACATCAAGCATCGAAATGAAATGCGTGGGATCGGCGGCATCTTCTACGATCACTTGCGCAGCAATAAACAAGCACACCTGACGTTCACCACGGCGCTTGGCAATGCCTTCAATGATCTGTACCGGCCGCTCATCACAGCGAACCGAAACAAGCCTTTTACGACCCAGCAGCGCGAATTCCAGTTACTGCGCCGGTCGCGCTATGTCGAGTTCAATCTTGTATACGATCGCGGCACGCTGTTCGGCCTCCAATCCGGCGGGCGGACCGAGTCCATCCTCATGTCGTTGCCGGCCCTTGCGCAGTGGAAGTATGACTGGAAACCGGAGCCCGGCACGCCTGAACACGAGTTTACTACCGTTTTTTTGCAACCGCAGGACTGGGTAGGTTGCGCATAAGCCCGTGATGGGTTGGCGGGCGACGACTCGCGCGGACAGTAGCCCACATATAGTGCTTCGGCGGCTATTGGCATTGAGGAGGCCTGGCACATGTCTATCTACACGATGTTTGTCCTGTCGGCTGCCGCCGCCCTCGCGGGGACTTGGCCAATGCACATCATCGATCAATCCTCGAAAGGCGCCGACGGTGTTCGCCTGGCGGACATCAACCGTGACGGGCTGCCGGATATCGTCACCGGCTGGGAAGAAGGCGGCGCAATCCGCATCTGCACGCATCCTGGCGTTGGTGCCGTGCGGGAACCGTGGCCATCGACTCTTGTGGGCAAGGTCCCAACACCCGAAGATGCGGTGATGGTGGATCTCGATGGTGATGGCGCGTTGGATGTCGTGTCGTGCACGGAAGGCGAAGACCGATCAGTCTACGTTCACTGGAATCCCGCTGCAGCCGATAAGGAATGGCGCGCGGAGCCGGTGCCCGCGCTGCGGAAAATCTCTTCTTGGATGTTCTGCGCACCTTTGCCAAATGCGAAAGGAGAAGTCGAATCACTGGTGATCGGTTCGAAAAACGAAAACGGACAGATCGGTTTGTTGGACATTTCGTCACCGAGCGTCGCGAATTGGACTTGGCGTACGCTGCGCAAGGCTGGCTGGATTATGTCGCTGGTGCCGGAAGATATGGATGGCGATGGCGACATCGACGTTCTCTTTTCTGACCGTCGCGGTGAGACATCTGGCGTGTCTTGGCTGGAGAATCCGGGCGACAAGGGCGAATGGAGCGAACACACCGTCGGCGCAAAGGGTCGGGAAGTCATGTTTCTTTCTTCAGGCGATGTCGACGGGGACGGGGATCGAGATGTCGTGGCTGCGGTAAAACCCCGCGACATCATGATCT
>CALEZK010000254.1 GCA_937928585.1 uncultured bacterium
AAAGAAAAGATCCACGCGTGCTTGTTCGGCAATCGCGCGAACCGCCGCCCGCGCACCATTATCTTTCACGCGCGTGAGCTCGATTACATCGAAGTAAGTATCGTTCGCGAGACGATGAATGCTTTCCAGCACCGGCCCTTCGCCCCCCGCGCAAGCGGGGTACGCCATGAAATGCACAATGCCCACGCGGGCGTAATCGTGAATGGAACCGTTCATCGTCTACACCACGTAAGAAGTAGAGCTCGTGGAGCCACCACGGCCCGTCCAATTGGTATGAAAGAATTCGCCGCGTGGCTTGTCGACACGCTCATACGTGTGCGCGCCGAAGTAGTCGCGTTGCGCCTGCAAAAGGTTTGCCGGTAGCCGCCCGGTGCGATAACCGTCAAAATACGCGAGTGCGCTGCCAATAGCCGGCACGGGGACGCCAATCTCCACGGCCTTGCTGACGACGCGCCGCCACGACGGCTGCGCTTTCGCAACAGCATCGGTAAAGAACGGATCGAGCAGCAGATTGACCAACCCGGGGTTCTTGTCAAATGCCTCTTTGATCTTGCCGAGGAATGCCGAGCGAATGATGCAACCCCCCCGCCACATCAGCGCGATGCCGCCGTAGTTCAGGTTCCATCCGTATTCCTTCGCAGCCGCGCGCATAAGTTGATATCCCTGTGCGTAGCTCACGAGCTTCGATGCGTACAGCGCCTGTTTCAAATCATCAACGAAGGCCTTTTTATCGCCCTCGAAATGGCTGACCTGCGGATGCAGAATCTTCGACGCCGCGACACGCTCCTCTTTGATCGCGGATATGCACCGTGCGAAGACTGCTTCAGAAATAAGTGTCAAAGGCTGGCCATGATCGAGGGCATCCACCACCGTCCATTTGCCGGTGCCCTTTTGTCCTGCAGTATCCAGAATAAAGTCTACCGTGTAGTGCTCGCCGTCTTTGTGCGCGAGAATGTCGCGCGTTATCTCAATCAGATAGGAATCAAGTTCGCCCTTGTTCCACTCCGCGAATACGTCGTGCATCTCGTCGTTGCTCATGCCGAGTCCGTGATGCATCATGTGGTACGTTTCGCAGATCATCTGCATGTCGCCATACTCGATGCCGTTGTGCACCATCTTCACGTAATGCCCGGCGCCGCCTTCGCCCACCCAGTCGCAACACGGTTCGCCTTTGTCAGTTTTCGCGGCGATGCTTTGGAAAATGGGTTTCACATGTTCCCAGGCAGCAGGAGATCCCCCTGGCATAATTGAGGGACCCTTCAGCGCGCCCTCTTCGCCCCCCGAAACGCCCGTGCCTATATACAGCAGCCCTTTGGCTTCGACGTGTTTGACCCGGCGAACCGTATCTGGAAAGTGCGAATTGCCGCCATCGATAATGATGTCGCCCGGCTCAAGGTGCGGGAGCAGCAGTTCAATGAAATCATCGACAGCCTTGCCGGCCTTTACCAACATCATAACTTTGCGCGGGCGCTTCAGACTCTTGCAGAACTCTTCAATCGTGTGGCAACCAACAAACTTTTTCCCTTTGCCTCGGCCATTAACGAAATCATCCACTTTAGAAACCGTGCGGTTGAACACCGCAACCGTAAACCCCTTGCTCTCCATATTAAGCACAAGGTTTTCACCCATCACCGCCAGGCCAATAAGGCCAATATCCGCTTGCGACATTAACTCTCACTCCCAATTAAATTCGTTCTCAAAATTTTCCGGCGGCTGCCGCTGATTTGCATGCAAAATCGAATACGACGCGCTTACGTGAATCCGATACGCGGCGCTATGCCCTTGTTATCGCGATTCTTGTACTCGGTTCTCTCGTCTTTAGTGCAAATGTGTCGCGGTTCTCGATTGCGCCTTATTTACTTTTCTTGACAGGCGCTTTCCGCGAAGACGCAGATACGCGAATCAATAGTCGCAATGCCTCATTTACCGACTTGGCATCCGGAAAGGATTCTGCGACGTCTGGCTCAAGCGCAATCATAACAGTATCGCCGCTGAAGCGACCAGCGTATTTTCCGCGAACGCCTCCGCGGAAATCGTACTCAGCGAGCATTTCGTCGTTTCTCGGTTTATTTACTTTCTTCATAAGCCCGAATTTCTCTTGGTGTTGCTTGTCTTGCGCTAATTATTCGAATTACGTCGCCAATATCGGTGTGTACTACAACCAATAAGCGGTTCTTCGGCGACATCCCTATTGTAATGAATCGCTCCTCGCGATCCGAATGTGCGGCATCGAGCAATGTAATCGACAGCGTATCGCGAAAAACACCTGCAGCCTCCGCAAATTCTACGCTATGTTTCGCCAAATTTGCTCTGGCTTTTACGGGATCCCAACTAAACGCCGGATCCATCGAGAATTACTTCTTCAACGCCTGTAAAGTATACGCGGGCAATTTCTTCTCCGCGAATATCGGTTTGAACTGCGTGAATCGTTGGCGCCCATTCACCACCGGCACGCTGGCCCAGTCTTCACCGATTAAAGGTTTCGCATAGCGCACGAAATCGTCGGTCACATCAACTTTATTGGCCGCGATCCATTCCTTCGGGAACGTGCGTTCCGAATTGGCGACTTTCTCCAGCGGCACCTTGTCGTATACGACATTGTAAATCACGCCCGGCTGGCGCAGTATCGTCGCCATCCAGCCGTTCTCGCCTGACTCCGCGATCAGCGCGGCCTTCTGCCCAACCTTATATGCCTCGTCCAAATCCACAATCGATGCGTACACCGCCGTCATGCGCTGGTCCGTGCCCGAGACTTGACCGCGCGCCGCACCTGGAACGGGAAGTCCCTTCTCGTTCAGCATCGCCACGACCTGCGCCTGCACGCTCATCTTTGCCGAACCATAATTCTTGTGGCCAAAACTGTCGCGCGCCTCGCCGCCTTCCATGCCGACTTCGAATCCCTCGCTCACCACAACGATACAGCGGCCATCTCTCTTCAACTGGTCGTTGACGAGGTCGCACATTTCATCCGCGCCAACGCCCGACTCCGCCATGTAAATTTGCAGCGGCAATTCACGCTTCGGATCGGCAAGTCGCGCAGCAGCGGGGATATAACCAATCTTGCGCCCCATCGCCTGCAACACAAGCACGGGATCCGCCGGACA
>CALEZK010000255.1 GCA_937928585.1 uncultured bacterium
CGCGCGTGACGCAGCAGGGAGTCGTGCAGGTCTTTCTCGCGGAGGCCGTTCTGTAGTGTCAGGGCGCTCATTTCGACTTCGCTTCCGTAGTCGATTCGTACCGCGCGTTAAATTCCTGCTGACGCTTCTTGCGCGCGGCTACCTCTTCGGGGTCCATCTTGTTGATATACCACTTGTGATTGTCGCTGTTGAGCATCGCATCAAGCTTGCCCTGCAGCATGGTTGCGGCCTCGACTTTCTTGGGATCGTCAGAGGCGAGACCTTTGCTGATGAGCTCTTCCAACTCCGGAATGAAATCGGTGTAGAAGTGTTTTGCGACTTCATAGGTACCGTGCCAATGGGTAATGTCGGGTCCCATCATGGACGCGCCGTGGCGCGCGCGACGTCCCTCGTGGTGCCAGATCTCGTACCAAGTCCATTCGATGTTGTTGGAGAATTCGACCGGTTTGAGCAGCGGTTTTGCGGCGGCCATGAGGTCGAGACCCGGTTTTGCGAATTTCTCGTGATACAGGTTGAGCAGCTCGTCGTATTGCTTGTAGAAACCGTCGAAGAAGTTGACGTTGTGGCAGCTCAGACAGACCTGTTTCATGTTTTCACGGCGCTGTTGCCAGGATACATCTTTGCCGGGCAGGCCCAGCTTTGCATCGGCAACTTCGGGGCGCACGGAGATGGCCGGGCGATTGTTCCAACTGATGCGCATACCGACGTCGTGTGTTACCGGCATGTTCTTTGTCGCGCTCATGTGGCAGGTCGCACAGGTTGGCGCGGCACTGTAATCCTCACCCACGATCCATTTTGCGTTGCCGAGGTTCATTTTGTTGATGTTCGCGCGGAACGCGATTCCGTGTTTGGATTCGTTGTAGATTTCGATCTGCGGATGGTCCGGCCCCATGTGGCATTTGCCGCAATTCTCCGGTTGGCGCACTTGCTCGACGCTGAACTGGTGACGCGAGTGGCAGGCGGAACACGAACCTTCCGAGCCATCGGGGTTGATTCGGCCGATGCCGGTGTTCGGCCAGGTTGCGGGATCCAGTTTGCCGCCAGGCAACACTTTTACTTCCGTGCCATGGCATTGCCAGCAACCGTTGACGGCTGCGGCGGAAACGCCTTCTGGAAATGCAGGCGTCACCATGCCGTGATTGCCTTCCACGACTTCGGCGAGTGTGTTATCGAGCGAGCCAAGAATTCTTGCGGCCTTTGAATGGTGCGAGTTGGCGAACTCCTCGACTTCCCGCGCGTGGCAGCGCGCGCAATCCCTGGGGCTTACGATTGTAGAAATGTACTGACCTTCGTGCAGCCAGGCATCCGCGTCTTCCTTGTTTGCCCTGTGACACTCCATGCAGCCAATATTGCCGCGAAAGTGCTTGCTTGCCCCCCACTCTTCGTAGATTGACGGACTTTGCGTCTTGTGGCACTCGGCACATGCAACCGATTCCGGGGAGAGTTGCGGCAGAAAGTATCCCGCGCCGGGCACGCTGCTTTGTGGCGACGGGCCATGCACTTCCCCTTGCGCCGCGGCTTCCTGTGCGTAGGTGGGTAGTGCCAGCAGGGCGAACAGGGCGACGAGCATGACGACAGCCGCGAGGAGTGCCATCACCTGGTGAAACGGGGCGTTGCACCTGCGCGCGGAGATCGACGAAGAAGCATCGCCGCCGCGGTTTGTGAAATGTGCGTTTGTCATGACGCTATACCTCTTTTGGCTGGTGGCGGAATTCGCCGGACATAATTGGAATGGCTACGTGGAGCATCCACGAAAAAATCAGAAGGCCGAAGGACCAGATTCCAAGGCAGACCAATGCTTCATTGAGGGAGGGGACATATTCGACTACGTTACCGAGCGGCGTGGGAATGAACCCCGGAACGATGAGGCCCATGCCCTTCTC
>CALEZK010000256.1 GCA_937928585.1 uncultured bacterium
CCTTCGGACTATTGATCACCGACCTTCGGATGCCCGAGATGGGCGGCCTTGAGTTAGTGCGCCGTGCTCGCGAGACGGATCCGGATATCGCCATTGTTGTTGTCACCGCGATGATGGATATTGCCAACGCGATTGACGCCATGCACGCGGGTGCCGACGACTACGTCGTAAAACCGTTCAATCTTGGCGAAATAGGCCGCTCGGCCAGGAGAGCCCTGGAAAAGCGTGCGATTACCATTCAGCATCGCCAATATCAGGAAAAACTGGAGAACCGGGTCCAGGAAGCTACCGAAGATCTGGAACGGGTCACTGCGGAACTGCGCGATACGAAACAGTATCTTGTAAATCTTCTCCACAGCACGGTGGATGCGATCATAACCACAGATGGCGCCAATCGCATTGAATTCATAAATGACGGCGCGCTTCGAATGCTCCTTTATACCGAACGTGAACTCCTTGGCCTGGATGTGCAAAACCTGTACAAAGGCGGTGTGAACGAAGTCGCGCATATCCGAAGAAAACTGCGCGAAGAACAGATTCTGCAGGACTATGAAACCGAACTCGTTCGAAAAGATGGCGCGGGCATACCCGTTAACGTTTCTATTTCCTGCCTGATGACGGCCGAAGGGCAACTCTCGTCAATTCTTGCTATCTGTAAAGATATCACGCGCCAGAAGCAGCTTGAGCGCGAATTGAAGGACCTCTCCTCTAAAGACAGCCTCACGGGTCTATACAACCAACGTTATTTCTACGATCACATCGAAGTCGAAATGGAGCGCGCAAAGCGGCAAGGACGCCCAATGTCGCTCCTGTTGCTCGACGTTGACAAGTTCAAAGTCTACAACGACACGCGCGGCCATCTCCCCGGAGATCAGGCGTTGCAGGCCGTCGCGCGTGCCATCGAACGAAGCACGCGCACGCACGTCGACTACGGATTTCGCTACGGCGGCGATGAGTTTGTTGTGATCCTCCCCGAAGCGGACGAATCAACCGCAGAAGTCATCGCCGAACGCATCCGCCGCAACTTTGAGGAATTGGGGCTTGACCAGCTTACGCTCAGCCTTGGTCTATGCACGTATCGCGGCGAGTCCGACACGCGCAGTCTCATCCACACTGCGGACGCGATGATGTACGAATCAAAGCGCGCCGGCGGAAATCGCGTAACGGTACATCGACAAAAAACGCAGGCGGCTTCATAGTCTGCCGCTTGCTTTCACGCACCCCTACTTTTTCGTATCATATCGCGCAGCCCTAAGCCCCGAGAAGGATTTCCAAATGAAATTCGGTATTTGCAGCGAAATTTTCAAAGACTGGAACGACATTGGCCGCACGATCGATTACGTCAAGGAGATCGGTTACGACGGCCTGGAGATTGCCCCCTTCACCCTTGCGCAATACGTCACTGACATCCCCGCGTCAACGCGAAACGAAATCGTTAAGCGCGCGAACCAGGCCAACTTGGAGGTTCTCGGCATTCACTGGGTGCTCGTCGGACCCGACGGCATGTATCTAACACATCCGGACAAGGCCACGCGCGATCGCACCGCGCAGTATCTCGTCGATCTCGCACATTTCTGCGGGGATGTAGGCGGACACATAATGGTGTTCGGTTCGCCGAAGCAGCGGAACATCATGGAAGGCGTGACCTACGAGCAGGCATTTGAGTATGCCGCCGAAGTTTTCGAAACTGCAATGCCGACCTTTGCGGAGCGCGGCGTCACGTTGTGCATGGAACCGCTTGCTTCCACCGAAACCAATTTCATGAAAAGCGCTGACGAAACCGTCACGCTCATCGAACGGATAAATCATCCGAATTTTCAATTATTGCTCGACACGAAAGCAATGACCGATGAAGTGGAAGGCCGGCCCGCAACCATTCGCAAGCACGCCAAGTATCTCAAGCATTACCACGCGAACGACGCCAACCTTGAGGGACCCGGATTCGGCGACGTAGATTTTGCCCCGATATTCGAGGCATTGCACGATATCGGCTTCACGGGCTACTCGTCCGTGGAAGTATTTAAGTTCGACCCAGGCCCGGAAGCAATCGCAACGAAGAGCCTTGCATATATGAAACGCTTCGCCTAGTTACTCCGTCGTCTAATCGCAACCAGCAGCACCACCATCGTTGCCGGACAAATCGCGATAGTCGCGATTCCGATCGCCAAGGAACTGCGCTCGGCAACAAGCCCCACTATCCATGGCACGGTCATGCACCCAACATTGCCAAATGCCGCAAGCAAGCCGAACATGGAGGCACCACCGCGCGGATACCGATCCCCCGCGAGGCTCAACGTCGTCGGCCAGAAACACGACACGCCAAACCCCAACACGATGCATGCCCCCAGCGCCATCACCCGCGCGGGCGCAAAACTCGCTACCATCAACAACACTAGACATGCGGCGCAACACGCCACCATCAGGTTCACCGCGCGCACCCGCAATACCCAATGCCCGATTACGACGCGCCCTACGAGCATCGCAACGGAGAACGCAGCCAACGCGATACCTGCGGCGGCCTTGCTATACCCCAAATTGCGTTCCGCGTAAGCAGGCAGCCACTGCGCGATCCCAATCTCGACACCGCCCCCCAGTGCAATAAGCGCAAACGCTGCCCACAGGTATTTGTGATGCAGCAATGATCGCACGGGCTCGCACACCCCATCGTCATGCACCAAAGGCAAATTCCGCACTGTAGCGAAACCGACGAGAACGCACGCCGGTACTGCAATGATCGCAAGTGTCGCAGTGCGCCAAGGCACGCCAAAATGCAATGCGGAGGATCCAATCAGCACTGTACCGACGGCGCCCAGCGAATATGCCGCGTGCAACCAGTTCAACGCCGCCGCGCGACGATGCGGCTGCAACGCCGCCACCACGGGACTCATCACGACCTCGAGCACGCCCGCGCCAAAGCCCAGCAGAAACACGGCAGCCAATAATGCCCCATACGTCTGCGCCATTCCCAACAAGCCCAGCCCCACCGCCAACGAGGCCAGTCCGAACAAGACAAAGGGTTTCGCGCCGAGCCGATCTGCGAACGGACTTGCGATCGCGATACCCGCTACAAATCCCGCAAACACCAGCGCGGAGATACGGCCCAGTTGTTCTTCTGACAGGCCGCCACTTCCGCCGAATGCCTCCGCAAACGTCGTCAAGAATACGGGCGGCAAATTCGCCGCAATCGCCAGACACATTGTCGCGCCGCATGCCAACCAAAACACGTACTGCCGATACCGATGTGTCACGCGACTGCCTCCCCAAAATCAATACACCCATCATGGCACATCGGGTAGGCCAGTTGCGTTCAGCACGTACGCCCTCTCATTCCTGTATGGTAAACTGTGCCTTCTCCCACTCGAACTGCGAAGGGATTCCCCATGGATAAAGAGACCACGCGCAGCGGTTACCTGGAGCATTTCGCCGGTGAAAGTACCGCGTCGGATCGTCAGAAGGAAGCCTTGAAGCAGGCGCTCGACATCCGCAAATTCGAAACCGACCTCTACTGGAAGCGGGCCAGCTATTTCTGGACCTTCATCGCTGGTATGTTTGCCGGCTACTTTCTCCTCACCAAAGATCCCGTGCACGCGTTCGAACCCGCCTACACGGTTGCCTGCCTCGGCCTCACGTTCTCCGTTGCTTGGTACTTCGTCAACCGTGGCAGCAAGGCATGGCAACGCAACTGGGAGATCCAGGTCGACTTGCTGGAGGACGAAATCATGGGTCCGCTCTATAAGAGCGCACTCAACCGACAACACTTCGATCTTTGGGACATTACGGCCGGATACCCCTTTTCGCCATCAAAGATTAACCAGATCCTTGGTGTATTTGTTTGTGCCGTGTGGCTGTTTCTCATGGCTCATTCCCTGTTCAACGCGAACATTACGAATAATCTCAGTCACCAAATCACTGCCGTTGCAATGACCATCATCACTGCAGTCGCATTTGCGCTGTTGCTCATCAAAGGCCGCACCCAGGAAGCAGACCGCGCCTTCCCAATCTCCTACCGGGTCCGTAAGTACGACGACAAGCAGGGCTAATCCCCTTTCTTACGCCCCTTGACACACGCGTCGCAATACGTTACTATTTCGTCACGTATTGCGGTGCGAACCTAACCCTATGGAAAAGAACTACCATGATTGCTGCGGAAAGCGCCCTCGACATCCAACAACACATCGACATCAAAGCCCCGATCGACAAGGTCTACGAAGGCATGCTCCAAGAATTCAGCGCGCTGATGCGCTACCCGGATGGTCGCTCGATGAACATGAT
>CALEZK010000257.1 GCA_937928585.1 uncultured bacterium
GGTCTGCATACGGAACGCCATTTCGTATTGGCGGATGCGCGTGGCGATCTCGGGGTCGTCCACCCTTTCTTGACGCAGCGAGTTTATGCGTTCTACTGCGTCGACAATGTCCCGTTGACGCGATTGGGTCGTGCCGGGAGGGTTCGCGACGTAGTTCACCGGTTCTCCGGTGGATTGCAGCTTGACGCCCTGAAACATGCTCGGCAGGAACCCGCTGTGCCATTGCCGCGCGGCGATGGGCTGGTTCTGACCACCGCCTGCCGACGTGAGGACGACGAAACCCGGGAGATTCTGTGTTTCGCTTCCGAGGCCGTAAAGGACCCACGCACCCATACTTGGACGTCCGGAGATGGAGGTCCCGGAATTCATGAACGTATTTGCGGGATCATGGTTAATCTGTTCGGTCTGCATGGAACGCACGATGCAGATATCGTCGGCGATTTTTGAAATATGCGGGAAGATTTCGCTGATAACCTGCCCCGATTTGCCGACCGTGTTGAAGGTGTGCTGCGGCCCAAGACACTTGAGCTGCGCACCCTGCAATTGCGCGATGGGCTGGCCCTTTGTGAACGATTCCGGCATCGGTTGGCCGTTTAACTCGCCCAGTTTGGGTTTGTAGTCGAAGGTCTCCAAGTGTGAGGGACCACCAGACATTACCAGATGGATTACCCGCTTCGCCTTGGGCGCGAAGTGCAGCGGCGAAACAATTCCCCGTGCGATCGATTCGGCGGTGGATTCCGCGAGCAGCGATGGATTGAGGAGTGACGCCAACGCGACACTGCCGATCCCTTTCGCAGCACGGCCCAGGAAATGCCGGCGCGTTTCACGGAGTGCTAATTCATCGAATGGATTCATACTGACACCCTATGTCCGCGTGACGAGTTCGTGCAGGTTGAGGATTGTCCGCGCAACAGAAGTCCACGCGGCAAGTTCGGCGGGGTTTGCCTGCTCTGGACGAGGGGCTTGCCCGACGGTTGCGAGTTTTGCGGCGGCGTCCGGTTCCTTCTCGTATTCCTCGTAATGCTTTGCACAGAGTTTAGAGAGGATCTGAATCTCTTCCGTGCTTGGAGCGCGCGAAAGTGCACGGCGAAACGCATATTGAAGGCGCGACTCCGTAGTCGTCCCGCCTTCCGAGAGAATTCGCTGCGCCAATACGCGCGCGGCTTCGACATACGAGGGATCGTTCAGTAGCGCCAATGCCTGCAACGGCGTGTTCGAGATCACGCGTTCGGCGGTGCATTCTTCGCGGGTTGGCGCGTCGAACGCCAGCATTGTCGGGTGTAGAAAGGAGCGTTTCCAGAATGTGTACATGCCGCGACGGTACTGATCTTCCCCCGCGCTGGTGTCCCATCGCGCGGGCTCGGAGAAGGTATTCGTATCGGCGTAGTATCCTTCGGGTTGGTAGGGATAGGCGTTCTCCCCTCCCACTTTGGGCGACAATAGTCCCGCTACACGCAGGGCGCTGTCGCGCACTTGCTCTGCGGCGAGGCGAAACGTGGACTGACGGGCGTATAAACGATTGAAAGGATCCGCGGCGACGACTTCTGGTGAAGCTTCCGAACTTTGTCGATAGGTAGCGGACGTCGCGATGAGCCGCATCATGTGCTTCACATTCCAGCCGCTTTCCATAAACTCGGCTGCGAGCCAATCCAACAACTCGGGATTCGTGGGCCATTCGCCACGCGCGCCGAAGTCATCGACCACTTTCGAGAGGCCATTACCCATAAGCATGTGCCAAAAACGGTTTACGGTAACTCGCGCGGTCAGGGGATTCTCAGGGGCGACGAGCCATTCCGCCAAGTCAAGCCGGGTCAATCGACGATCCGTCACCTGCTTTGCGGGCAGAAACGCTGGCATGGCCGGTTGAACCACTTCTCCGGTTAGATCGAGGAAGTTTCCACGCGGAAGTATCTTAATCTCGCGCGGCTGCGTCGCCTTGGTGATGAGTGTCGTCGGAATCTCTTTCTTCAGAACGGCAAGTCGCTGTTGTTTCGCGGCCAGTTCCACGCGCGCGGCTTCGAGCTCTGGTGCGATTGATCGATAGTAAGCAGCGAGCTCGTTCTTATCTTCTTCAGAGCGCAGCGCTGCGTCTTTCAGCAAGATGTTGGTGCGTTTCTCGTCCGTGGTAATCGCGCTCGCAAACGCAGGCGCGCTTACCGTGCTCGCTGAAAGGCGGAACTTGGCAATCGTGTGTTTCGGATTAATGGGGTTCTGCTGTTTGATGCGCACAACCAGCTTTGTGCCTTGGCCACCGGCGACTGGATCAGCAAATGTAAAGACCGCGAAGCGGTTATGGTTGCGAAGCTCATGACCGGACACGGCCCATCCTGTAGCGGGATCCCCATCGATTGCAGCCGCAATCGGAAACTCTGGCTGCTCCAGGTCCGCCTGTGCAGATGCAATGGCGACGGGAACCTCCGTTTCGCCGGCTACAGCAACTTCGAAACCGGTCAATACGAAATTTCCATTGCCCGAACGTCGCGAAAGCTTGCCGCTCTTCTCATCCGCAAATACTTCGAGCCGCAGCGCGGTAACCGCGCTCTGGTTTACCGGCACCGAGACTGTGTATACGTCGAAGTCGGCATCCTTACCGGAAACGACAAGGGCAAGGTCGCTGCCAGCCGTAAGCGTTGCTCCGCTTTCTGCCTGCGCGGATTCCGGCAGCAACATGGTCCAATCGTTGTGAGCGGCGGTGAGCAAGGCGCGCTCCGCGGTTTCCCAGGTGGCCTGACTCGCCGCAAGCGCTTCGGTGGGCGTATCAAGCGTCTGCTGCAATGCCGCCAGTGCTGATTCCAACGCGGCGCGTTCAGTCGCCTGCTCCGGCGATGGCAACTCCAGATAAGGGTCCCACGTGCCGCCCGAACTGTATACGCCCCGTTCTTCCACATCAGCGAAGAATGCGCCAAACGAATAGAAGTCCTTCGCCGTGACGGGATCGAACTTGTGGTCGTGGCATTCCGCGCAGCCGAATGTCGCCCCGAGCCAAATCGAGGAAGTCGTTCGAATGCGATCTGCCATGTATTTCTGATAGTACTCAGCAGGTTGCGCGCCGCCCTCGGCGGTCAATTGGTTCATTCGATTGTACCCGGACGCGATCAACTGATCGGTCGTGGGATTCGGCAACAAGTCACCGGCAATCTGTTCTTTGGTAAAACGGTCGAATGGCATATTCGCGTTGAACGCATTGATCACATAATCGCGATAAGGCCAGACGGAGCGCGCCTCGTCGCTGTGATATCCGTTGGTGTCCGCATACCGCACGAGGTCGAGCCATTGAAGTGCCATCCGCTCGCCGTAATGCGGGGATTCAATCAATCTGTCTACAAGTTTTTCGTATGCATTCGGATCCGCGTCGTTAAGAAAAGCGTCCACTTCCTCGGGCGTAGGCGGAAGCCCCGTCAGATCCAAACTTGCGCGGCGAATGAGGGTGATGCGATCGGCCTCCACCGCGGGCTGCAAGCCATTCGCATCAAGGTTCGACAGCACGAACTTGTCAATGGGGTTCTTGATCCATGCGTCGTTAGAAACCACGGGCGGTTCCGCACGCGCGACAGCAATGTACGACCAATGCTGTTCATACGTCGCGCCCGCCTCAATCCATTGTTTCAAAGCAGCGATCTGCTCCGGCTTCAATCTGTGGCCGGTGCTGGTGGGCGGCATAACGTCGTCGGGATTCGACGACGTTATGCGGCGCACCAGCTCGCTGGCTTCGCTGTTTCCGGGAACAATCGCGGCGCGCCCATCGTGCAGCGCAACGGCGGAGTCTCTGAGGTCGAGTCGGAGGTTTGCTTTGCGCGCGTTGGCGTCAGGTCCGTGGCAGGTAAGACAGTTGTCGGCGAGGATGGGGCGTATACTTCGGTTGTAGGTGACAAGTTGCGCGACTTTGTCGCCCTTGTCCCCCGCAGCCGCTTTCGGTTCGCCAGGGGGCGCTTCACCTTCCGTAGCGGGCGCCTCTGCTGTCGGGGCGGGCGGATTTAGCTTCGCCTCCGCCCCTGGATTGCATTTCGTACAAACCGTTCCCGCGGCCCGCGCCTCGACGCAGCAGGAATGCTCGCAGTCTTTCGCCTCCGCGAGCGATTTGCCACAACAACTGTCCGCGTCAAACAGGGCGGACAGTTTCGCCTTTGCGTAATTCGGGTTGCATTTGGCGCATATCTCCCCTTTCGCCCGCGCCTCGACGCAGCACGGGTGATCGCAATCTTTCTTGTCTCCGGCCGCTTTCGCGCAGCAGCCTTCTGCATCGAAGTTCACGGCGACCTTCTCGCGCGCTTTATTGGGGTTGCATTTCGCGCAGACTTCGCCTTTTGCCGTTGCTTCAGCGCAGCAGGGATGATCGCAGGCTTTGCCTTCACCGACGGCCTTGGCGCAACAGCTATCCGCGTCCAGTCTCGCCAGTTGCTGGGTCTTTGCGCCGTTCGGATTGCACTTCGCGCAAACCTCACCCTTCGCGGCTGCCTCTACACAGCAAGGGTGATCGCATGCCTTGTTTTCGGCAAGCGCCTTGGCGCAGCACCCATCCTTATCGAACAACGCAGCCAATGCTGCCGCCTTCGCGCCGACCGGATTGCACTTTTCGCAAACCGCGCCCTTTCCCTTTGCCTCGACGCAGCAGGGGTGGTCGCAGTCTTTGTTTTCTGCTTTCGCTTTCGCGCAGCAGCCTTCGGCATCAAAAAACTTCGCCAGATCTACTACCGGTTCCGCCGGAGCCGGTGGCGCTTGCGGAATGCCGGTATTCACGTAGAGTTCGGGACGCGCGGCGACGAGCTTAGCCGCGCCTTCCGCCGTCACGCCGCTGTTCCACAGATACAGCTTCTTGAGCGCTTTCATGTTCTGGATTGTGTCGATGCTTGCATCGGTCACTTTCGTTCCGTACAAATTCAGGTACTGCAGATTCTCCAACGCCGCAAGGTGCGCTACGCCGGCGTCTGTTATCTCAGTGCGTTCAAGATGCAGGCGCGTTAGCTTTTTGAGCGGTGCCAGTTGCGCCAGGCCAGCATCGGTAACTTTCGTGCCCGCGAGGTTGAGCCAGGTGATTTGGTCAGCCACGCCAACGAGTTTTCCAAGCGCCTCGTCGTTCACATTCTCAGCGCCGTACTGCAAATTGACGGACATCAGCGGAGATTTCAGGTCGAGTGGCATGGCCAAGCCGCCGAGTTGCTTAATGCCATCGAGAGTCTCGGCAGCGGCTGGGGCAACGCCTTCCGCAAGCTTGGCGAGCAACATTTCTTCGGCCTTCGCCTCGCTTCCGGCGCCCGCTGCGGGAGATGTCAGCGGGGTCGGCGCGGGTGCGGCGTCTGGCAGTGATTCGGGCAGTATCGCGCCCGCTTCGATCCATTTCGCAATAACGGCGATCTGTTCCGGGGTGAGCGGTTCGCCGTTTGCGGGCATAATGTCAGGATCGCCCTTGGGTTTTATGATTAGCGCGTGCAGGGAACTCTCGGCGAGTTTTCCAGCGACGAATACCGGGCCGTTCTCGCCGCCAGCCTTGATCGCTTCGAGGGTGTCAAGCCGCAGACCCCCCTTCTGCTTTTCGGCGCCATGGCACACGATGCAGCGCTCGACAAAAATCGGATAGACCTCTTTAACGAAATCGCCGGTGCCTTCGGCGGGCATCGCGGCCGCTTCCGTCGCGGGGGCCGGGGCGGGCGCGGGCGCGCCGGCATCTGCCACTGCGAATGCAGCACCCTGCTCGATCCACGCTGTTATCGCCGCAATTTGCTCTGCCGTCAATGGGTCGGCATTTACAGGCATGCGATCCGGGTGATCCGCGGGCAGCGCGATGAGTTTTGCGAGCGTACTCTCCGCCGGCTTGCCGGCCACAAGCACAGGGCCATTCTCACCGCCCGCCTGAATGAATTCAGGTGTGTCCAGGCGCAATCCGGCTTTCTGTTTCTCCGGACCGTGACACTTCACGCACGACGCGGCCAAAATTGGCGCGACATCCTTGGTGAAATCCAACTTCGCCGGCGCTGCGGCGGCCTCTTCCTGTGCAAACGCTATCCCGCAGAATCCAGTCTGCAAGACCAATGCGATTGCTGACAACCAACCGATGCCCGCGACGCTACGGCGTCCCGAATTCGCTCGACACAACAACATGTTCATTTCCTTCTCCCTGCGGCTTTTCGACCCCGCCCCACGATTGTAGAAATAGTCCGCAAATTCCGCAAGTTACTGGCAGAGGCGGCTGTGCCCCTGCCAACTCATTGGGGAACTAAGTGGAGGCACCAATCTTTGCTTTGAAAGTCGGCGTACTTTCGTTAGACTCTTGTCATACCCCCCGAAACTTGGAAATGGAGCAGCATTCGATGACCAAAATGGTTCACTCGTTAGCATTGGCACTCATCTTATCGGCGAATTCCTTAGCAGCAGATGCAATTCAGCTATTCAACGGCAAGGACTTCACGAACTTTTACACCTTTATCAAGGAACGCGGCAAAAACACCGACCCCAAAGCCGTGTTCACCGTAAAGGACGGTGTAATCCGTATATCTGGTGAGGAATGGGGTTGCATAACGACGAACGACGAATATGAGAACTACGAGCTAGTCGTGGAGTTCAAATGGGGTGTCAAGACTTGGGGTGACCGGGAGAAAGCG
>CALEZK010000258.1 GCA_937928585.1 uncultured bacterium
GTTTCTTACAGTGCAACCGAAGGTGCTCCGCCAATGCGGGCACGACCCACTTCTCGGCCGCGGCATGTCCTGCATCGATGATGGCGAGTCCGCGATCCTGAGCGGCAAGCGCGTCGTGATATCGCACGTCGCCGGTGACCAATACGTCTACCGAATGCGGTATGCGCGCGATCTCTCCCGCACCCGAACCACCGATAACGCCAATGGTATGCACGCGCGTGTCGTTACTACCCACAACGCGGACGTGCCGCGCGCCCAACGCCCGACGCACATACTTTGCGAAATTACCCAGGGTCATCGGGCGCTCAAGATTTCCCTGCACGCCAAGCCCGATCGAAGGATCGAGATTGTCGAGCACCGCAATATCGTACGCGACCTCATCATATGGGTGCGAAGCATGAAGCGCCTCCAACACGCGCGACAGCCGCGCCTTGGTGACAATGACTTCGAATCGACGCTCATTTTCTTCATTGATGACGTGCTTTCGTCCGAGATAGGGATCGCTATTCTCGTCAGGCAGAAAAGTGCCTATCCCGGCGGCGCTGAAGGAACAATAGCGATAATCCCCAATAACGCCCGCTCCCGCCGCGCACACGGCCTCGCGCACGGACGCGAGATGCGAATCGGGAACGAATGTCACCAGCTTAACTTGCGCGGCCTGAGGCACCGAAAGCAATGGCGATTGCGCGCAGAGTTTCAAACGGTCCGCGATCGCGGTGTTAACGCCGCCAGGCACAACATCGAGATTGGTGTGCGCCGCGTAACAGGCGATGCCGGACGCAGCAATGTCGAGGCAGAGGCGCGTGTGCGGATCGTCCGTGCGAAGTTGCTTCAAGGGTTCCCAGATTAGCGGGTGATGAGAAACGATCAACTGCGCGCGGGCGCGGCGCGCCGCGACGAAGGCTTCGCGCGTCACCGTAAGCGCGACCAATACGCCGCGCACCTCGGCATCCGGCTCGCCGACGTGCAACCCGCATCGGTCCCACGAATATGCAAGGGAAGGGGGCGCTAACGCATCAATGGCGTTGCACACGTCCTGAACAATCATGCCGCGCGTTCCATACTCATAGCTGCGTATCCTACCACGCGGGCGCGCTCGCCGGAAGCGGCGGCGCTCGTGCGATAATCCAGCAGTTGCCACTCATTGGCGTTGCGGGCCTTCGCACACGTCATCGCGGCCACAACGGCGGCCGCGCCGCACATCGAGCAGGAACCATCGCGAATGCCTTCGGTGTAACTCCGCCAATCCTTCGTTAATACGCTCTCAATGGAATGTCTGTCGATGCGATTCGCGCTGGACTCGTCCAGATAGTGAGAAAGGTCTGTCGAACATACGACGAGATCGGAAGGATCCAGCATCGTTGCGAGCAGTTCGCCCGTCGCTGCGTGCCAATCGTTCGCCGCGGATCCAAACAGCACCGGGACGATCGGCACGATACCCACCGCGCGCGCGAGGAAGGGCAACTGCACTTCCAATGAATGTTCGCCGAGATGTGGGTCCGCGGAAATCGCTCCTGTCGCGCTCGCGAAGCGAACCGCGAATGGTTCGTCAACCGGGAAGAATCCCAACGGTGTTTCGAAGAGACCAGCGGTCATTACAGACGCCGTCGGGAACTGGTAGCGATGGGAACAACCCAGCAACACGACGCGCCCAGGTTGTTTCCCGCGTATTCGCGCATATGCATGACCCGCCGTCGCGCCCGAGTACTTATACCCGGCATGCGGGCTAACGACCGCTGACACCCCTTCGGGTGACGCAACTTCGCCCGCGGCGTCGATGAGGCCGTCGACCAGCACCCGCAACGTGTTCGGATCGCGCGGATAAAACTGCCCCGCCGCAGCTGGACGACGAATGGTTTTCAGAGACATAGGGCAACTCCCCTGCCATGCCAATCGAGGCATGGCGAGCGCGTAACCAGTGTAGATCAGCGTGGCCCGCGATGCACGCCATGGCGGGCTAACCGGCATTTCTCGCCGCACCAAGGTTTCAATATTTAGTTCGAGATGCATCATTCGGTGAGAAACGCTCACCAGAAAGCCCAAAGGCCCACTGGCGAGATTCCTTCACACGCACACCGTGAAATCAGAAGCTGGTTCCGGAAACTTCATATACCGTTGTGTTCCCTTTTTGGTTATCGGATCTATCGCATGTGCGTGTGAAAAATCCGTGCTATACCTGCAACGGCGGGAAACTTTTGAAGTGGCCGTTCTCGCGAATGCGACGGCGGGTTTCCTGCACGCCCTCCAAAGTTGGAATGATCGTGTGCAGATGATTGATCAACATGATCTGACGGTCCGCCTCTTTTTCGATGGAGAGCAGTTCAACCTTCTGAGACAAGGTCAGCCCGACTTCCTGCGCGATCTGAAATGACACGTTCTTCGTTTGCTGTCTCTTATACACATCTCCGAGCCCACGAGCCAGGCAGAAATCTCGTATGCC
>CALEZK010000259.1 GCA_937928585.1 uncultured bacterium
CGGCAAAACTTGCCTTTCGCCTCGATCCTTGATTCCTCGGCGATACGATCGATCGCGCCGGCCAAAATGGCCAGGAGAATGTCATTTACCGTGCCGCCCGCCGCGTTCGATATCCGGCGAAATTCATCGATGTCGAAAACGGTGCTTGCGTGGTGTACGCGTCCCGAAAGCGGCGCATTGAACGGCAACCGAACGCCGGGCGCCATTATGAAATCTTTCATGACCGTGTTAAAGGCCTTTGAACTTTCCTTGCCGGCGGCCTTCTCTTCGGCAGCGTCGTTACTCGCTCCGCCGGACAGACGTTTCTCGGCGCGCTGGGAGAATCGGTCGCGTATGGCTCGGCCAATGCGCTGAAGCGAATTGGGTAAAGCCGGCGCAATGGCAAGTGTTTCCTGAGGCACATCCGTGCGGAGCGGGGTAGGCGACGAATCAAAGACAACCCGAAGTATCTTCATTAAACCTACGCCGTCGGAAATACAGTGGTGCATGTGAAGAATGACGGCCGAACAATTGCCACATATCCCGTTCACAACAAGAATATTCCATGGAGGACGGCGAAAATCAAAGCGTTTACCGATGAACTGATCGGTCAACTCTCGCAATTGCCGCTCTGAACCGGGTGGCTCCAGGTGAACGTGGCTTAGATGACGCTCAAGATCGAAATTGGGGTCATCCTCCCAGGTAGGGAAACTGAGATTTAGCGGCACCGGCGCGACAACTTGACGAAAACGGTGGAGTCGTTGAATCCGATGAAACTTAAAGTCTTTGACGTAAGTTTCAAACGGAATTGGGCCATCAAAACGGCAAACAAGACCGATGCTTGAACTAGACGTGGCCGTCTCGAGAAAGAGCAGTGTGGCGTCCAAGGGACTAAGACGTTCGCCAGTGGCCAATGCGCATTTCTCCTTATTGCAGTCTGAGTCAATCTCGGCGTTATCGGTCTATCCGGCGGACAAGACCTCGATGAGGCCCCGTGTCATTGGGGAATCGCTTGGATAGCGAAGGAACGAGACGTGCCCGTCCATGTAGAGGACGTTGCCACCACCGGGTACATGATTGTACCGTTCGATATTTCTTGATGCGGCGTCGAAATTGATCCAGACGCTGCTTTGAGCCACTGAGGAGCGCGTTGGATCGTTGATGTCGGTGATTAGGAAACGCTCAATGCCCTCTCTCAATCGGAAAAAACTGACCTCGCCCACGGTAATATCATTATTCAAAATATCGATTCCTCCCGACGAAGGGTTGGCACCGATAATAGTGAGCAGCGCGAGCAAGGCGTCGGGTTTTATATTACCAAATGCATTGAAGGAAGCGTTGCGCAGGGACGGGTCAATGTAAAGATTCGAATCAGAAATGGCGTATCCTAAGTAGCCGTAAGACTGGTCTGTGAATCGGCACGGGTTCCGCCCTTGCTTAGGATCTTCGAAGTAGTTGAACTTGCCGTCCTGGAACTGGCCGAAATGCTGCGGAGATGATGGGCAAATGGCTACCGCGTAGTCGGCGAGATAGTCTGGGTAAATAGCCGGGCCGTCCCAAAAAAAATTGTCGACCGAGGTGCGCAATTCACAGTCATCCGGTTCCGCGCTCGCGCCTTGCCAGACTGCAATGTGGGGATACTTTTCACGCTTCGATTCGCCCGCGTACATCTTAAACACAATTCCCATTTGCTTCAGATTGTTTTGGCAGCTTGCTCGCCGTGCGGCCTCGCGCGCGCGCGACAAAGCAGGAAGCAGTATCGCCGCCAGTATTGCGATAATTGCGATAACTACCAGCAATTCAATCAGAGTAAAGCCTGTTCTTTGCGAGGTCATGGAATTCTCCTATTGTACATTCACTTCGTGGCAATAACGCTTCGGAACGCGTTTTCCCGCGACGCCATTGTGCATTCTATTCCTTACGGGAGCTTCTGTCACAGTTTAACTCTCGGCTGTACGCGACTTAGCCCACCATCAACGCCAATAATCTGACCCGTTACCCAAGACTGTGCCGGGTCCAGCAGCCAGCAAATCGCACGCGCGACTTCATCCGGTTTCCCAATTCGACCGAGCGGATGCAGAGACTCCGATACTTTGAGCGTTGCCTTGTTCGTGACCAATCGCTCCGATAAGTTGGACGCGACCAATCCCGGCGCGACGCCATTGAATCGAATCGATCGGGAAGCGTAAGTCGCGGCCGCGGATCGTACGAGCCCCTCGACGGCGGCCTTGGCTGCGCCGATCAATTCGTGGTTGGGCATGCCAAGCGTTGCCGCGGCCGACGAAATCAGTACGACGGATCCTCCCGACGAATCCAGGTGCGCAACACTTGCGCGAACGGTCGCAAACGCAGTCGCAAGGTTGGATTCGATTGCGCCGTCGAATTCTTGCCGGGTTGTGAGGTGTGCGGGTTTCAGCAGCATCGAACCCGCACAATTCACCACGCCTGTTAAGCCCCCCAGTGAATCACGCGCGCTGATTCCTACCTTTACTCCAACCTCTGCGG
>CALEZK010000260.1 GCA_937928585.1 uncultured bacterium
GCAGCCATTGCCCGTTAGCCATAAGCACAACGGCAGACAGAAAACTAGAAAACGTGCGCGCATTGGCGTCTCCAAAATTTAGTACTATTATAGTAGCACAAAATAACGAAAACAACCCCGTTACGACGCGCGCAGCGTCTCGGCTACTTCAGCTTTTCCTTAAAAAATGCCAGCGTCTTCCCCCACGCCGCCTGGCTTGCCTTCAGGTTGGCGCCCTCGCGCTGGTCTTGTTGGCGCAAAAATCCGTGGCCAGCGCCATCGTAAATCGACACGTCGTAAGGCTTGCCCAGTTCTTTCATCTTCGCTTGGGTCTCGGGAATCGTCGCATTGACGCGCTCGTCGTCCTGACCGTAGTGCCCCTGCACCGGCGCGGTTATCGTGGCGAGTTTTTCAAGCGCGGGCGCATTGCCGTAGTAGACGACCGCCGCGTCGAGTTTGGGTTGCGCGGTGGCATAAAGGAAACTCGACTTGCCACCCCAGCAAAACCCAACGGTGCCCAACTTACCGTTTGCGGCAGGCAGTGCAATTGCATAGTCGCGGACCGCGTTCAGCCGCTTGACGACTTCCTCGTCCGTGAGGGTTCCAATCGCCGCGCGCGCATTGTCTTTCGCGCCTTCAACACCAGAGATCAGATCAGGCGCGATTGCAATAAACCCTTCCGCCGCGAATGCGTCCGCGATCGACTCTATCCATTCGGTCAAACCAAATATCTCGTGAATAACAATAACGACAGGGGCCTTGTCTTTGATTTCCGGATAGCTAACCCAACTCCGAATCTTCGTTTCCGAACCCGGCAGCGCAACTTCGGCATACTCGCTATGGCGCGGCGAAGCATCGATAGCGGCCTTGGCTGTTGCAAGCGAGGGCGGTGCGGCATCGGCTGCGAAAACGCTTGGCGTGACGAAAGTGCAAAGCATCATGAGGATGAATAACGCTGCTTTCATGGCATGACTCCTGATTGTGCGGGAAATGATTGGTCCCTAATCGTACCCTTTTTCCGCCGCGCCAGACCATAAAAAATCGGGGCCGCTTCACCGAAGAAGCGGCCCCGCAAAGCGATTACAAATGCGCCGTTACTTGGCGATGGATTTCGTAATCTGCTCGATGGCCTGCTTCGCCTCAGCTTCAACTTCTGCGTCCGCTTCGAGCTTTTTCGCAAGGGCCAATGCGCGCTCGTCTTTCAGATTGCCAAGTCCGGCCAGGATCAGCCGTTTCTCGTCCGCCGACTTCGCCAGGCCCAGCGCCTCTTCAAACACCTTCACCTTCGTGTCCGCGTCCGGTCCGCCCTCGTTCATGCGGGCAATTCGAATCATGCCATTGAACGCAAGCGAGCGGTGCGCGTCGTTTGCCGACTTCGCGGCCATCGCGCGGAGGTCGTCGAGCGTAGCCGTCGTTTCCCAATCGCACAGCGCGCGCACTGCCGCGTCCTGCACCGCGGCTTCGCCGGTCTGCGCGGCAAGTTCGCGCAACGGCCCCAGTGCGCTCGCGTCGCCGATGCGACCCAGCACATTCGTCAGGGACGCGCGTACTTTCTCGTCCTTCGACGCACCCAACGCGCCCAGCACCGTGGCCGCGCGCGCATCCGCCTGCGGCACCTTCTGCGACACAGCAATAACAGCGGCTTCCGCGCGCGACTGCACCGGCGAACCGCTCTTTTTCGCGAGAATATCGATGAGCGCGGGCAATTCGCCTGGGCCCGCCAACGCGCCAAGCGCATCCAGCGCCTTCTCCTGAATCGCGGCGTCGGCGTCGTCCGTCGCGCTCATGAGCGCAGGTAACGCCGATGTCGCGCCACGCACCGCCAAGCTGCGAATGAGTTCGCCGCGTATCTTCGCGTCAGCGCCACTCATGACCGCAAGCATCTTCGCATCCACATCGGCGCCGCGCAGCGAATCCAGACTGTCGCTCGCCACGCGCTTTGCTTCATCGCCGCCGCTCGTTGCGGTCGTCAGCAACATCGGGACTGTCTCAGCGTTTCCAAGCGTGCCAAGCGCGTGAAGCGCGGCGAGCTGCACCTCGGCATTCTCGCTCGCCGCCAGTTGAGATACCGCGCCCAACGCTGATTTCGCGTCGTGTTTTTCCAATACCGCGATCGCAAGCACCTGGCCCTCCGGCGACAAACCGGGAAGCGCTTCGAGAACCTGCGCCGAAGCCTTCGCATCATCGCGAAGCAATCCAACGGCGACCGCGCGAAGGTATTCGTCCTCACCTTTCAACAGTGCGATCAATTCTTTCTGCGTCTTTTCCGGCTCCGCTTTCGCCAGAGCCACCAAAGCCGCCGCGCGCACGCGTTGCGATTCGCCGGCTTTGCTCAATTCGGTGTAAATCTTGGTGGCCTTGTCTTTTTTCCCGTCGGCTAGGAATCCGTTCGCGCAAGCGATGTAGGCGTCATCCGCGACGGATTTCAGCGCGCCGGCGCGCGCTTTCGCAACGGTTGCCGTCGCGTCGTCGCCACCAATCAATCCGAGCGAAGCAATCGCCGCGGAAGCAATGGCTGCATCACTGTCGCCGGCCATCGCCGCGAGCGGCCCAACAGCATCGGCGGTCTTCCGAACGCCAAGCGTGTTGATGATCCCGATGCGCGCGCGTCCTTCGGTCTTGGTCAGTGCGTCAAGCAATGCCGCGTCGACTTCTTTCGCCGGAATGTTCTCCAGCGTGTAACGCGCCCAATCCGCGCTCTGCTCGTCTTTCACCAGCATCGGCGCCAGCACGGGCACGGTAGCCTCGGTTCCGATTATCGCCAGCTGGCGGCAAAGGAAATCGACGCAATCCGGCGACGGATTGGCCTTCAACAGCGCGAGCAGCTTAGCCTCCGCGTCTTTACGTTCCGCGCCGCCCGCGTTGTCCGCCTTTCGAACGAGATCGTTCACGACCGACATCGCTTCACGGCTGTCGCCGAACTTGTACGCGGCGATTTTCTGCAACGCCTCATCAAGGCTCGCGTCTTGCCCAAACGCACTTACGCCAATCAGAAAGGCGCTTAGAACGCCCAGCATCTTTCGTATCATTTTCGTTCCTTGCATGGTTATCTGTCTCCCGCTTCTATACAAGCCGCCAGGGCGACCGCTGCGGGACTTCCAACATGCGGTTGGCCTCGTCGTCGTTGGTGAATCGTTCTGTATCCGGGTTCCATTTCAATGGGCGTTCCAAACGCATTGCGATATTCGCCAGGTGGCACATGGTCGCCGTGCGATGGCCGATCTCCGGCGCCGCGAAGCATTCCCCGCGCGTCTTGACGTTGTTCAGGAAGTCGCGATGGTGGCCGGGACTCCGGCCCAGATGTATCTCGTCCGGCCCGATGATCTCCTTCAACAATGACGACGGCTCGGCTTCCAGGTGTCCGCCGTGAACGTGAATGAAGACCCATCCTTTGTCGCCTTCGAACTTCACGCCGCGCGGGCCCTGCTGTTTGCAGAGGTATCGCACGCCGTCTTTGAACGTAAACGAAAAGTTGTAGTCCATCGCGGTGTTGAACAGTCCGTCCCGCGGAAAATCGCCCTTGCCTTCTACCTCGACCGGACCCGTCAGGTCCGTGCCGTGACCCATCCGCGCAAGATCGATGATGTGCGCCCCGCGATCCGTCACTTCACCCCCGGAATAATCGAGGATGTATCGGAACCAGAAGTGGCAGCGCTTCTCCGTATACGGAGCCCACGGTGCGGGCCCAAGCCACAGGTCGTAATCGAAACCCTCAGGCACCGGCATAACCGGCTGCGGGCCGATTGGCGCATGATTGTCTACCGGCAAATTCACATGTACGGTGTGCAGCTTGCCGATGCGGCCATTCCGCACAAGCTCCGCCGCGTAGCGCGCATTCGTACGCGAGCGTTCGTGACTGCCCGTCTGAAAGATGCGCCCGTAACGTTTCACGGCATCCACCACGCGCCGCCCATCCGCGATGCCGTTGGCAAGCGGCTTCTCGGTGTACATGTCCTTGCCGGCCTTCGCGGCCATCACGGAAATCACGGCATGCCAATGGTCAGGCGAACAGATAACGACGGCATCCACATCCTCGCGGTCAAGAACGGCGCGGAAGTCCGTATAGACTTCGCAACCTTTATATTCACCGCTTTGCATGAACTGTCCGTAGGTCTGGTGCACAACGTCGCGCGCGTTGCAGGCGCGCTGGTAATCAACATCGCACACGCCCATGACCTGTGCGTCGCGCTGACCCAAAAACGCGCGAAGGTTCGCGGTGCCCTGCCCCCCAACGCCGATCGACGCGACAACAATTCGTTCACTCGGCGGAACCGAACCGTCGAGTCCCAACACCGACGATGGAACAATGTTGGGCAACGCCACTACGCCGAGTGCCGCCGCGCCGCCTTTCTTGAGAAATTGCCTGCGGCTCAGACCGCGCCGCGAGCCAGTTTGCTTCATGGTGCCTACCCTCTTTTGTGGTGATTGCGCACGGGGGCAGCCCTAAAAGCCCAGCCGCGCGGAAACCTTGATAATACACCCCAGCCTTCGGGCAATTGCAATCTAATCAACAAAGCAGCCCCCAAAAGAAACACCCCGACTAAGTCTCGCAATCGGGAGGGCGGTCGTCCCCGACCGCTTCTTGACTTCTCGTCCCCGACCGCTTCTTGGCTTCTCGTCCCCGACCGTTTCTTGACCGCTCGTCCCCGACCGCTTCTTGGCTGCTCGTCCCCGACCCCTTCTTGGCCACTTGTCCCAGACCGCTCTTGGCCGTGGCCGCTTCTGCTCCCGACCGCTCAGCTCCAAACTCGACTACAACCCGCCCTCACTCTCGACGACGTAGGAGCACACCTCAAACTTGTCCGGGTTATACCCTCGGTGCATTGCATATAACTCCGCGGCAATCTGGATCGGCACGATATCGACAAGAAACTGCCAATCCGCGGGCACTTTCGGAATATCGAAACTCACTTCGCGCGGATCGTTGGGCACATCCTGCCCGATCATCAGCATGTTGCAACGCCGCTTGCGCAGATCCTGCACAAGTACGAGATCCTGCCGGCGAAACCGCTCCGGCTCCAACCAAAGCGCGATGCGCGCGGGTCCATCCGCGAGGATCTCCTGCGGACCATGCCGAAACGCGCCGGTAGCCATCGCCAACGATGGCGCGCGCGCCACCTCCAGCCAAAGCAGCCGCGCCTCATGACAACTCGCAAGACTCGCGCCGCGCGCCAGAAAAAATGTCGGCATCGTTCCGTCCAGCCAGTCCGAACGGCGTATTGCCGTCCGCCAGGTTTGCAAACGCGCACCCGCTTCGGCAAACGCCGCATCCAGCGAATCGGTGAGCGGCTTGGAAAGTTTCGCTGCCGTGTGCGCCGCCAAAAGACCACCCACAAGCCCAGGAGACGTGTACGTGCCGATGGACGCGGCATTGTCAAAGGGCACGTTGCACAATAAGCTCACGTGCGCGCGGTCCGCCAGCGGACTTTCCAACGCGTTCGTTATCGCGATGATATTCGCCTTGGCCGCTTCTGCTTTGTCGAGCGTGCGTACAATCTCGATGCTCTTTCCGCTGCGCGATAAAATGATCAGCGTGGCATCCGCCGGAATCGGCCACATGATCTCGAGCTCTGCCGTATCGACAAGATGCGCGGGGATGCCGTGCATATGAAACAAGTGCTGCACCCCCATCCCCGCGTGCCAGCTCGCACCGATCCCTGTAATGATGACATGGCGCGCCTTCGCCACCAGCGCCGCAGCCAGATCAAGCTGCGACTTGCCCGCCCCTGTCGTATACCCCAAACACTGCCGCAGATCGGACATCTGCCGTTCAATATCGTCCCAAAGCTTGCTCACGTTTTTAGTTCCCCCGCGTTGAACGCAAC
>CALEZK010000261.1 GCA_937928585.1 uncultured bacterium
CACGCGGTCGAAACACCCGGAATCCTCCCCAAAATCGTTGAAGCGTTGCGCGTGCGCGCAATCGATATCGAACAGCCAGCGTGGTTGTTCATAGTCACGGTCGTGCTCTCGAACCTCGTATCAAACGTTCCCGCCGCGATGTTGTTATTGCCCTCCGCAACACACGAGAGCGCAGGTCCCATTCTCGCGCTCGCCAGCACTCTTGCGGGAAATCTGTTTATTGTCGGTAGCATCGCGAATATCATCGTGGTCGAACAGGCCGCGCGCTACGGCACGCGAATCACCTGGCAGGAACACGCGCGCATTGGCCTGCCGGTCACCGTTATCACCCTCGCGATTGCCGCAGCCTGGCTTTGGCTGATTGGATAGAGGAAAACCATGCAAACGATTGTCGATTCAAACCCTGCCGCGCGAATTGCGCAAGACCTGGTTGCAGCCCTCGCCCTATGCGATGCCCCACACCTCGCGGTATCGGGCGGCAGCACGCCGAAGGTGCTGTTTCAGTTGTTGGCGAACGAGTACCGCGATCAGGTGCGCTGGGACGCACTGACGATTTGGCAAGTTGACGAGCGCAGTGTGCCCCCGGATGATCCGCAGTCCAATTGGCGCATGTTGAATGAGACTCTGTTGTCAAAAGTGACTGGGGTGCGCGCGCATCGGATGGAGGCGGAGCGCGCCAGCGGCGCAGAGGACTACGAACGACTGCTCCGCGCGCACGTGCACAATGTCGTGCGCGGAATTCCCCAACTGGATGTAGTGCTCCTCGGTATGGGTGGCGACGGTCATACCGCTTCTCTGTTTCCAGGCACTGCAGCATTGGAGGAAGCCTCGCGGCTTGTCGTGCGCAATGAAGTCCCTCAACTCGCCACCAGTCGCGTGACGATGACCTACCCGTTGATCAACGCCGCGCGCAATCGCTGGTTTCTCGCCGCGGGCGCGGACAAGGCCGATGCATTCAATCGCGTGCGGGCCGGCGAGTTGCCTTCCAGCCGAATCGTTGACCCGCGTTGGTACATTGATTCGGCCGCCGCCGGAGTGTGACCTTTTCGCTCAGCGGTCAAATAATCCCAAAAAATCGATCACAGGCGAAATCCCGCCCTCCAGCTGAATCGCGTTCGTGGCGTATGCAAAGGCAGGATTCAGCTTCTTGGATACGATGCGCTTCCAAATCACGGTAGTTGTTGTGATATGAGCGTCTGGGTCCTGCGCAGTGCGCTTGCGAATTTCCGCGACGCCGCGCCGCACATGGATCGCAATGTTTTCGCCCGAATCCGTAAAGGTGAACTGAAGCACGGAATCGATGTCCCTTGCTCGTTCAGGATTCAAGCGCACGCGCATCGCCGCCATAAATGCGTCGATCGGTAGCGAATCCAGAAATTCATCGGGCACGGCCGCCGCGTCGGGCGGCGGTATCGTAAGCGCGCCCCGCAACTCCGCCGCTTGTGTCAGGTAATAGTTTCGCGCGGGCGCATTCTCCTGTGCGGCGCCCAATGCTTCCAGGCATGCCGCGAGTGTCTCCCGCGCCGCCGATGAATCAGACTCCAAAAGCATCCACATTCTGGAGAGTTCCGCGCCCCATTGATAGTCCTTCTCGGCAACCGCCTTCTTCGCCTGTTCTGAAAGCGGCATGTTCAGCGTCAGCGATGTCGCAAATCGCTTGGCACGCTCCTCCGGAGCCATCGGATGCAGCGAAGAGGCATCGCCGTTGAACCAACCCACATATCCATCGTAAATGCCGCGCACGCTCCATGCGACCGTCCCGTAATATTCACCGAGCCAGGGATGGATTGCGAGGTGCGGCGGCAGCGTGATGGTATGCGCGAGCTCGTCCGGCGTTTTACCCAGGTTGAATCCGCGAATCGTCTGATCGTGAACGTACTGGATCGCGTCTCGATACGCCGTAAGGGTTTCATCGATGGCATCTTTGCCAACGAGTGGGCGCGTGTGACTGGGCACGAGGTATTCCGCACCAAGTTCCCGCATGATGTCGATGCTGTTTACCCAATGCATGACATCGCGATACTCGGTGCCGCGGATCGTGTATAAATTCGGGAATGCCTGGTAAATGTTATCCGCGGGCAGCAGGACTTTCTTCTCCGGTAACCAAACAACAATTTGATCCGGCGTTTCCCCAGGCGCGTGGATTAGGCGCAAGTTGACTCCCGAAACGGTGATTTCAAGCGCGTCGGAAAACGTTATCGTAGGTCGTGCAAGCGCAATATTCTCGGCGCGATAGTCGAGCCGCATGCCAATCGCGTTCGAACTCAACTGGTCATGCGGCAGGTACTGGCCAAACATGCGCATACTGCGCGTATAGAGGCCGTCGCGCACCACGCTCACGACCTTGTCAATCAGTTCGGATGTTGATTCGTGCGCGTAAACGGGAATCGACGCGTCGCCACCCGTGAAAACGCTGCTCCCAAACACATGGTCCGCGTGATTGTGTGTGAGTATCACCGCGCGAACAGGCTTCGCCACCACCTGTTCGAACGCAGCCTTTACTTCTTCCGCTTGAGACCGTCCTTCCAGCGCGTCGACGATAATGACTCCGTCATCGCCTTCGATCAGAATGGAGTTTGCCAACCCATACCCGATCGCGACATAAACGCCGTCTGTAACTTTCTCCACACCCTTCGAGAAAAGCTTCGCCTGAGATTCCAAAGCCAGCGGAACTGGTGGAGAAGGCGCGGTTGGCGCGGTCTTGCTACAACCGGTACTGGCGATGGCAATCAACATGAGCCCCGCCCACACCCCTTCAAAGCATCTCATTGACCGATCTCCCCATGCCATACCGGCTACCATACGCGTCGGGTGTATCACTGGCAAATTCGCGGTTATGTGATAAACTTTGGGCGATATCCCTTCTACACAAGCCCGAATGGCGCGATTCGGCAAGGAGAATCTGGTATGCGGTGGAAAGGACGTCGCGTCAGCGACAACGTGCAGGATCGCCGTTCCATGAAAGGCGCCGGCGTCGCGGGTGGGGGCCTTGGAACGCTGCTCATTATCGGCCTGATGCTCTACTTGAGCGGCGGCGATCCGCAGGTGCTCTTGGAATCAGGCGTGTTGCAGCAACAGCTAGGCACGCAAGGCGCAGACAGGCCGCTGACCGCCGCCGAGCAGGAACAAGGCGAGTTCGTGAAGGTTGTTCTTGCGGATACCGAAGACGTTTGGAATGAACTTTTTCAGGCAGAGGGCCAGACCTATGTAGAGCCCACGTTGAACCTGTTTACCGGCCGCGTGCAGTCCGCCTGTGGCGCAGCCAGCGCGGCGGTCGGCCCGTTCTACTGTCCCGCGGATCAGGACGTTTACATCGACCTTTCTTTTTTTGAGGAATTGGATCAGCGGTTCGGCGCATCCGGCGATTTCGCTCAAGCCTACGTCGTCGCGCATGAGATCGGCCATCACGTTCAAAAACTGATCGGCTACAGCGACCGTGTAAACCGTGAACGGCAACAGGTGAGCGAAGTTGAAGGAAATAATCTTTCCGTTCGCCTCGAATTGCAGGCCGATTATCTCGCGGGCGTGTGGGCTCACCATATTGAACGCACAAAAAATGTTCTCGAAGAAGGCGACATCGAGGAAGCCTTGCGTGCGGCAAACGCAATTGGCGATGACCGTCTCCAGATGCAGTCCCAAGGCACCGTGGTTCCGGATTCTTTCACGCATGGCACTTCGGAGCAGCGCTTGCGTTGGTTCAAAAAAGGTTTTGAGTCGGGCGATTTCCCCGCTGCAGACGAACTGTTCAAGATCGCGTACGAAGACTTATAGGAGCAGTTTCGTTTTAAGCAAGAGCATCGCGCACCCATGCATTGTGCAATTCGCGCAATCTGGTCACCCGTTCCTCATGCTCTGCGGCTTTATTGGTACTCTCCTGGGCGTCGTCCGCAAGGTTCGCCAGAAAATAGGAATCTCCGGTCGCGTCCTTTCCCGGCTGATACACCAATTTCCAATCCCCTTCGCGCACGGCCCACGCCGCGCGATCGCCTTCGCCAACCTGCCAATGCAGGACCTCGTGCGGCGAGGCGGCGTCTTCGCGTACAACATTCACCAAACTTGCACCATCAATATCGCGCGACATGGCGAGGCCGCACAATTCCGCGAGTGTTGGGAACCAATCACACGCATGCGCGACCTGCGCGCGCGTTTGTGACTCAGGAAGATTCCCCGGCCAGCTAATGAATGCCGGCACGCGAACACCGCCTTCAAATAAGGAAAACTTCTCACCCCGATACGCGCCCGCGCTGCCACCGCCGGAGTGCGCGCGCTCTTCAACCGAGTGGCCGTTATCGGATTGAAACACGACAATCGTGTCGTTCGTCAGGCCGCACGCATCGATGTGTTGCATCACTTCACCGATACGATCGTCGAGCGACGCAAGAAACGCGGCGTATAGATTGCGCGGATAGGAAAGTGCAGCAAATTGTTGAAGCCGTTTCGCATCGGGTTGATAGGGATAGTGCGGCGCGTTCGCGGCAAAGTAAATAAAGAATGGTTCGTCTCGATGCGCGCTGATAAACCCCTTGGTCTCGCGCACCATGAGATCAAGGAAGTACTTGCCATCTTCGTATACCTCAGTCCCGTTGCGAAACAGGTCGTGGCGATTTGGGCCAGCCCAGTAGAAGAAGTGCGAGTAGTTGTCGATGCATCCGCCAAGATGACCAAAGGAATGATCGAATCCCCGCGCATTCGGTAGGCAATCAGGGGCGGAGCCTAGGTGCCACTTGCCGATATGCGCTGTCTTATAACCGGCGGATTTAAACATGTTTGCCATGGTTGTTTGCATCGCGAAACGTTCCAATGGTCGGTCGTCTCCTGGCGCATTGGTCGGCATTCCGGCCCGCAGCGGATACTTTCCAGTGAGCAGCGCGGCCCGCGAAGGCGAGCAAACCGGCGCGGCAGAATAAAATTGCGTGAAACGCGTTCCGCGATTGGCCAACGCATCGATGTGGGGCATTACAAGATCAGTCGC
>CALEZK010000262.1 GCA_937928585.1 uncultured bacterium
AGCGGCTTTATGAACACGTCGTTTCCGCTTCGATCGATGACGAACGTGCCCGTTTTGTCGATGAAACCAAACTTTGGAAAGCCGTCACTCTCGGTGGTCCGTTCACGGGCATTTGATTCACGCCACACGGTTTCGCCCATCAACGTGAGCAAGATGCCCATTGCCAGAGCAAAAACTATGGTGCCTGCATTTCGCATACGGATGTACTCGTGCCGTTAGCATAACCCAATTCGAGCAACAGTGCAGCCGTGGGTTAAACTAGGGCGCATGGACGCCACCCAAAGATTCTCCAATCGAGTCGACAACTACGTCAAGTATCGCCCTGGTTATCCTGACGCCCTGCTCGATTTCCTGACCGCCAACGCGGGCGCAGTCGCTGGTGCGACTGTGGCGGATATCGGCTCGGGCACCGGCATTTTCTCGCAACTGCTCCTCAACCGCGGATGCCGCGTTTATGGCGTCGAGCCGAACGAGGAAATGCGTAAGGCGGCCGAGAAACTGCTGGGTGGAGACGATAGGTTTATCAGCCTCGCGGGGACGGCAGAAGAGACGCTAATTTCCCCACAATCGGTCGATCTGATTGTGGCGGCACAAGCATTTCATTGGTTTGACCCATACAAGTCGCGTGCGGAGTTTCTGCGAATTCTCCGGCCAAGCGGGTATGTGGCATTGATCTGGAATGATCGCCGCGTCGATTCGACCCCGTTTCTCGCGGAATACGACGCGCTCCTTCGCACCCTTGGCACCGACTACGAAAAGGTCAACCATCGGAATATCGATGCAGATCGCCTTCAAGCCTTCTTTCATCCGGGCACATTCAGCGAGTACGTCTTTGGGAACCACCAGGATTTTGACTGGGAGGGACTGTATGGCCGCGCCATGTCTTCGTCCTACGTACCAGCCGAAGGTGAACCTGGGTACGACGCGTTTGCAAAAGAACTTCGGGCCCTCTATTCACGACATGAGACATCTCGCGGGGTGACATTCGAATACGATACGCGGCTGTATCTGGGCCAATTTTTCTAAACCCCGCGTTGGGTGCGAACTGCGCCGGTTGCAGTGAGCCACATCGCCCCCTATAATCGGCGCTTTCCGGGCAAATGATTGCCCTCCGTGAAACGGGGGACGTAATGCTGATAGTAGTGCCGAAGGAGGGCGACTCGGCGGAGCTGCGCGCGCCGCTTGTTCCAGAGTCGGCGGCGAAATTGGTCAAGCGCGGCGCCGAAGTGTTGGTGCAATCCGGCATTGGCCTCAACGCCAATATTTCCGATACCGCCTACGAAAACGCTGGCGCCCGTGTGACGGCGGATCGAAGCGAGGCGCTACAGCGCGCGGACGTCGTTGTGCGCATTCGCAAGCCCTCGCAGCAAGATGTCTCCCTGCTCAAACGCGGCTGCGTTCACATCAGTTTTCTGGATCCATTCAATGAACGCCATCTCATCGAGTCTATGGCGGCGGCGGGTGTCAGCGCGATCAGCATGGAGATGATCCCTCGGACTACGCGCGCGCAAAAGATGGACGCGCTCAGCTCACAAGCCAGTCTTGCCGGGTATGTTGCTGTAATTCTTGCGGCTGACCGGCTGAATAAAATTCTGCCGATGATGATGACACCCGCGGGCACGATTTCGCCTTCGCGCG
>CALEZK010000263.1 GCA_937928585.1 uncultured bacterium
GAAGGGAGTGAGGACTATCTCGAACGCCATGGCATAACCGATGTATCTGAACTTATTGGTGGCATGAAGACTTGATCCGATGAAAACTGAACTTATTGTAGCGCTTGATGTTGATACGTTGGAAGATGCACTGGGCGCGGTTACAGCCTGCGGCGGGTGCACCTGGTACAAGGCTGGGTTGCAACTTTTTTCCCGCAATGGCCCGCTGGTTGTCGAATCGTTGCGCGCAGCCGGAAAGCGCGTGTTTTTGGATCTTAAACTCCACGACATTCCAAATACGGTGAAACACGCCGCGCGCGCAGCGGCTGAATTGGGCGCCGACCTCATCACGATTCATGCATGCGGAGGCGCTAAAATGATTGCTGCCGCGCGAGAGGCTGTCGAGGGCACTTCAACCCGAGTGCTTGCCGTGACGGTACTGACGAGTATTAACGATGATGTGCTGCAAAAAGAAATTGGCATCATGGAGAGCGCGGCTCAGACAGTAACCCGATTTGCGAAGCTTGCGGTTGAGAATGGCGCGCACGGGCTGGTGGCCTCCCCGCACGAAATTGAAGCGATTCGGAGCGCCGTGGGTTCAGGGCCAATCATTGTAACGCCTGGAATCCGGCCGGCGTGGGCCACAGCCGACGATCAGGCACGATTCATGACGCCACGCGAGGCTGCGCTCGCGGGTGCAAACTTTGTAGTCGTCGGGCGGCCAATATTGAAGCATGCGAACCCGACCGAGGCCGTAGCGCTCGTTGTAAAGGAATTGGCTGTATGACGTCTGGACAGGTATTGGATATCTTTCGCGCGACGGGTGCGCTGCTCGAAGGACATTTTTTGTACACGAGCGGGCGTCACGGCGCGCACTTCGTTCAAGCTTCGCGGGTGTTGCAGTTTCCGAACTATACGGAACGCCTCTGCAAAGCGATCGCGGAGAAGTGGTCTGGAGAGAATATCGAACTTGTGGTGGGTCCTGCGACGGGCGGCATCATTCTATCGTACGAGACGGCGCGCCACCTTGAATGCCGATCGGTTTTCACGGAGAAAGACGACGACGGCGGCATGTCAATGAAACGCGGATTCAAACTTGAGCCCGGCACGAATGTTCTGGTAGTTGAAGACATCGTGACTACTGGCGGGTCCGTGAAGAAAACGATTGAGCACCTGCGCGGGCGCGGCGCACGCATTGCGGGCGTATCCGTGCTTGTGGATCGGAGTGGCGGCGAGGCTAATTTTGACTGCCCTTACAAGCCACTTGCTTATCTTGCGCTGCGGAGCTATGCGCCATCCGAGTGCCCGGGTTGCCAAGACAATATCCCCCTGAGCGATCCGGATGACCTGATCGTCTAATCTGTCGTTTGCTGTTGGAGTAAATTCCTCGCTGCGTATCGCCGTGGTTTTGGACGGTGTCCGCCGTTCGCCGTTTGACATCCTCCAAAGCGCGTAGTTAGCCTGATAGCGGCCTCGGGGCGGAGGCAGGGTAACCACGATGGAACGACTCAAAGCAGACTTACACACGCACTCCGCGGATGATCCCCACGATCGCCTTGATTTTTCCGCTGAGATGCTCATCGACGCCGTGGCAGAGGCGGGTGTTGACGTGCTGGCGATCACGTGTCACGAACTGAAAGTGCATTCGACGTATCTTGCCGATTATGCATGCCGTCGAGGGGTGTTGCTCATTCCCGGGATCGAGAAATTCATTGAGGGAAAACATGTCCTCATTTTGAACCCTTCGCCTGATCACCTTTCCGCACACACCTTTGCGGAGTTTCGCGCGATTGGCAGGCGCGGCGCAGTGTTCATCGCACCTCACCCCTACTATCCAGCCCCGGCAAGCCTTTTGAATAAGTTCGTTCCGAATATCGACCTTTTTGACGCGGTGGAATACTGCAGTTTGTACCTTACGGGGCTCAACCTGAACCCGTGGGCCGAGCGGGTGGCCAAGAAGCACGGGCTGCCCATGATTGGCACCTCGGACACGCACTGGCTCCCCTACGAGAACACAACGTTTTCGTGGATTACGGCAGAACGCAGTCTGGAAGGCGTGCTTGATGGCATTCGCGCAGGCCGCGTCGAAGTTGAGACCCGTCCCAAGCCTTTATTGCCAGCGATTCGATCAGCAGTTGGCGCCATAAAGGGGATGGCAGCAGAATATTTTTATCCCGACACAACACGGGATGCCGGCAATGATTGAGCGAATCACGATCCTGGGCGGCAGCAGCGTCTATACCCCGGAACTCGTCCTCTCCTTCATATCCCATAATGTAAACGTGAAAGAGATTGTGCTGTTCGGCCGACCTGGACCGAAACTGCAAATCGTTGGAAAATTTTGTCAACGACTTGTTAAGAAAAGCGGATTTCCGGCTACGGTCAGCACATCCACCGAAATCAAAGAAGCTGTTACCGGCGCGCGTTACATCATCAATCACGTGCGTGTCGGAGGAATGGCGGCGCGCGTTCGCGATGAGAAGGCCCCGCCGAGACAGGGCATGATCGGAGATGAAAGCCTCGGGGCCGGGGGGTTCGCCAATGCGATGCGCACACTGCCGGTCGTCCTTGATCTTGCGCACAAGATCGAAGAGGCAAACCCCGAAGCGGTTTTTATAAACCTTACCAATCCAATGGGCGTGATTGTCGAGGCGCTTACGAAACATACGAAATTAAATGTATTGGGTGTTTGCGATTTGCCAGGAACAACGGTCAAGCAACTTGCGTCAGTGTTACGCCACGAACCCGGGGACCTGCACGTAGACTACATTGGCCTCAATCATTTCGGCTGGATTCAAGATGTAAAAATAGACGGCCGCAGCCATATGAGTCGCTTGCTGGAACGTTTGGAACATCATGAGGAAGACGGATTCGATTACAGCATTATTGAATTATTCCGAATGATTCCCGTCCGAACGGTGAGTCTCTTCTTTCATCAGGATGAAATACTTAAAAGACAACAGGCTTGCGCACGATTTCGGGCGGAAGTACTGCACGAGGCGGAAAAACAGATACTTCGACTATACCAGGACGATTCCCTTCACGAGATTCCGGAGCTAACACGCGCCAGGAATGCCGTTTGGTACGAGGAGACGATTGTGCCCCTCATCATCGGCATGGAGAAGAACAAGGAGCTCGAAACCATTTTGTGCGTCCGCAACAATGGCGCAATCAGGGATTTGCCGGATGATTGCAGCGTTGAGATTCCGGTTGAAGTCAGCAAGAAAGGGACAAAACCGCGAAAAGTGGGAAGTACACCGCGATTCATTCGTGGAACGTTTATAGCATTGAAGGAAAGTGACCGTCTTACACTGGAAGCGGTACGTCACAAGTCGTATGATTGTGCGTTGCAGGCACTGACGATAAACCCGTTGGTGCCTTCTTATGATGCGGCAAAGAAATTTCTGGATAAATTGGTTCGAGATGAGCACCTGGAACTTCACTGAGACACGGTGCTCTTTACGGAGGAAAACATGAACCGTTGGTGTTTTTGCATATTCTTGGCGATGTTCGCGACGGGTTTCGCGCATGCGCAGATACCAGTTACTGGCGGGGGCGGCGTCGGACTGCAAGGCATTGCGGGCACAGATACGCTTGTGACAGTTGTTCTGAAACAAGGCGGCGCGAAAGATCCCAATCTCAAGGTCGTAAAGGTTGAGGGAGGCCTTTTGACGGTACAGACTCAGAACGGTCAGACCACGAGCTATCGTGTCGCGGATGTCGCGTCCGTGCAGGTGCAAGGTGCGGTCGTGTCTGTGAAGACCATGGATCTCACCGCCGATCGAGGGATGACGACGGAACAACAGGAAATCGTTGCGCGCGCGCTGACAGAGACCACCGAGATTTTTAACAACAGCGTGTCCAATCAGACCTGGCGAATGTATGCGGCGGAGATACTTGCGGTAGGCGGCGCGGACGGCGAACCTGTCGAGGGTGCGCCAATACTTTCGAAGAAACAGGCGCAGGAATATTTGCAGACGCTTGTGAACGGGAATGACATGCGCACGGCGATGAGTGCGGCAATTCACATGTACAACGCGGGGATGGAGATTCCAACGGGTGAATTGATCCCTAAAGGTCTTGCGAGCGGAGACCGTTTGATAAAGGCAAGCGCAGCAAAACTTGCCGGATTGACGGGTGATCGATCCGTCGTTAACGATCTCCGAAGCATGCTACAGGATCGGGCGGCCAATATTTCTGCACCCGCTGCGGTTGCGCTGGCGAACCTGGGTGAACGAGATATTATTCCTTCGCTCATGTCCATGATTGGTCATCGCAATGCGGAGATTGCCGACGCGGCAATGTATGCATTGGAGAAACTTGGCGATGCCGAGACTGCCACCCAATTGAAGATGAAGCTTGCCGATTTTCAGGGCACGGCACGATTTCGTGTCGCGCGTGTGCTCTTCATGCTGGGGGATGCAGAAGGTGGCACCCTGCTTCGCGACGAACTACTGGCTGTACCATCGCTGCAATTCGAGGCAGCGCGGGTGCTGACGCCAAAGGGTGATGCGAAGGGCGCACAATATCTGCGCACCTGGCTTTCGGAACGGCGCGATCCGTCTGAAACGATTCAATTACAACGCGCCGACGCGACCCATGCACTCATAAAATCAGGCGATCGCACCAACGCGGGGGTTTTCCAGGACCTACTGCGCGACGCGCCCGCTTCCGTGCAGATTCGGGTGCTGCAACGCATATCCGATCTTGACGTTCACGCGCTGCTGCCGATGATTTTACCAACGCTTGGCGGGCAGGACATTGCCGTATCAATTATGGCCGCGCAGACCGCCGTTACGATGGCGAACAACGAGTATGGCGCGCGCATGCGAAATAGCCGAGGGTAATCGTTGGTGCCGCATCGATTGCACGTAATTGTTCGTGGGCGCGTGCAAGGTGTGGGATACCGTTACGCGACGTATCGAAAAGCGCAAGCTGAGGGCGTATCTGGTTGGGTGCGCAATCTACGTGACGGTGCCGTCGAAGCCGAGTTCGAAGGCGACCGCGAAACGCTGGCAATGATCCTGGAATGGTGCGGAGTAGGTCCGCCCCTTTCGAGAGTAACGGAAGTAACACCTACTTGGTCCGAGGGTGAGCAGGAATATTCGGGCTTCGAGATCAGAGGCTAGAAAATCAGCGGAGCGGTGAATCGGCATCGCTCCCCCATTTTTAATCTCGCGCTGGCGCGCAGCCGTGCTCTGCAAGGAATTCCAACATTTCTCCAAAAAGTCTCCTGCGCTTTCCCGTCCAGATATAGTCGAATCCGTGGTCGTGCCCTTCCATCGTGACCAGCTTAACGGGGACGCCGAGACTCTTTAGCTTTTCGTAAAATCGCTCCGACTGCGAATAGTGGACCAAATGGTCCGTGGTGCCGTGGACCATCATGATCGGTTTTGTATCTGGGCGCGCATAGAACAGCGGCGATGCTGCATGAACCGTAGGGCTGTGGCCTTTGGTGAATCTGTCGAAGAAATCGGACGTTATTTTGCCGAAGGGACCTATCAATGGCTGGTCGTAGTATTGTTGCAGTTCGACGGCGCCGTAAAGGCTACTAGCCGCGCGCACCTCCGTGGACGCGCCGGGATTCACCTCCCCTTCCAAACCGTCTTCAGGAGTTGTTGTGGCCAACAGCGCGGCAAGATGCCCGCCAGCTGACGCACCAAAGGTGACAATTCTATCCGAATCAACGTTGTATTGGCGGGCGTGCAGTCGCAGCCAGCGCACTGCGGCTTTGCAATCATGAATGCATGCGGGAAATGGATACCGCGGCATTAGCCTGTAGTCTATCGTCATGACGACGTATCCGGCGCGCGCGAAATTGCGGCAGTACCAAGCCTGCTGATATCGGGTACCGAGAATCCAGGCACCACCATGAATCAACACCATACCCGGTCGCGGGACCTCTGATTCGCCCGTGGGAATGTACGTGGTCATTTTGAGCTTTCGGGTGCCAAGGTCCGCGTAGACGATTCCCCGCTCTGTTCTGTAGTTCCCGGCTGACACTGCTACCGACATAACTCCTCCGGGATACATGACGCCCGAATATGGATTTCGTTCAATTCTGAATCAAATGAGATGAATGAGTTTGCGGTGGGAAGGATAACATAGCAAGACGTTTAAGGCATTCGATAAAAGGCTGCTTAAACGATGTGGCATAGCCTTAGCACTCTTTTCGTTAAGGCGATGGAAGAGGAGACACCACAGAATTTCGGGGGCTTGCACTACATGAAACGATATCTCGCTTCACTGGGGAGATGCGGCCCCAAGAGACACAGATCGCACAAATAGTACAGAGAAGCGTTGCGGGGACTTAGCGGTTGGCCACCACGGCTAATCGTGATTGCTTTCACAAATATTGATTTCAGATTTACGGCTTTGATAAACTTGTGCTGTGTACTCGTTGGGTATGTTTTTCAACAAGTTGGACAATGTAGTCCACTGTTAGAATTGCCCTCTCCACACAGCGAAGCCTGCATACAAACTGACTCCGCATAGGGTTCTATGGACACTGGACTCGACAATTCTCCTATCTGGCCGTTGATCGTTTACTTTGCCGCGGTACTGGCTGTTGTGGTCAGTATGATCGGGGGCTCCTATTTGTTGGGGTCGAAGAATCGGAACCGGAAGAATCTGCAGCCATATGAGTCCGGTGTGGCGTCGACAGGATCGGCGCGAGTTCGACTCTCTAACGACTTCTATCTGTATGCCATGTTTTTCGTGATTTTCGACTTAGAATCGGTTTTCATTTACTCGTGGTCCATTGCAATCAAGGACCTTGGCTGGACGGCCTACGGTACCGTCGCGATTTTCGTAGGCGCAATACTCGCGGCACTAACTTACCTCTGGCGCCTTGGTGCGCTTGAGCCCAAGCGGTAACCAAGCATGAAATGGTCGCTCACCAAGCCCGCAGAATCATCCGTCGCTCCCGATCGCTCTTTGACGGAGACGGTACAAGACAGTTTGATCCTGACGCGTCTACAAGATCTCGTGAGTTGGGGCAGGAAGAATTCTGTGTGGCCGTTTAATTTTGGCCTGTCCTGTTGTTTTGTTGAGATGGCGACGAGTCTTCCGAGCAAGTATGACCTTGCCCGGTTTGGGTCCGAGGTAATCCGCGCGACGCCGCGAGAAGCCGACGTTATGGTTGTCGCGGGGACAGTTTTCATCAAAGTGGCGCCGGTGGTTCGCCAACTATATGAG
>CALEZK010000264.1 GCA_937928585.1 uncultured bacterium
GTATATGCGGGGATTGCTGCGGTATTTCTCGCCGTTTTGTCTCTCGCTGCGTGGTTCGCTATTCCGTCCACCACTGAAAGCGTAACTTCCCCGTCTCCGACATCAAGTGCTGATCGATCCTTGATGGCGCAGAGCCTGGCCGAAGCGGATGTGTTGCTTGCCAAGCGCGATCTTGCCGGGGCATACGAGTCGTTGAGAAAAGCGCTCTCGCGTCAGCCTGCGGACCCCCTCGCGGGTGAGGCACAATGGCGTGTGGCGGATTTGGCTTTCGAGATGAAGCGCTATCCCGAAGCGCTTGAAGCGTACTCTGCACTACTGAACACCTACCGCGAATCGCTCGAAAGCGCGAGTAATGAACGAAAGAGTGGCGCAATTGATCGACACATGTTGTTGGACGAAGCCGAGCCGCTGCAGTTCGCCTCCCTGCACGCCTATGACGCGGCCATTCGCGACCGAGGCAATGCATTTGTAGCCCTGGAGGATGTGATCGCGCGCTATCAGGGGCAGAGCCAGTATGAAATTTGCGATAGGGCTGCATTCGAGATGGCGCAGATCGTTTCCAGAGACGTGCAAGACTCTGGGGCGCAACCTCTGGCGGTTGCTTCCGCGTACGAAGCTGCGCGAGGGCGATGCACCTCGCCGGTCGCAGCTGCCCTTTTTGACCTCAAGACCGGTGACGTTTACCGCGATGCGCTGAAAGACTATGCAAAGGCAGAGTCGCATTATCAGCGCGCCGCGGAAAACCCGGTCCTCGCCGGCCGCGCCAAAGACGCCCTGAACCGCCTCGCTTCGCTCAAGCGATAAGTTAAATATCGCCTTCCATGCGATCCCCAGCCCATCCGATGGTTGCGGAAGTGGAGCTGTTCTGGTAACATATTGATAATGCACGAGTTGTCGTGTTTTGGAGTCTAAAACGTGCCCGGTGAAACTGCCTTTGAACGCCAGTTGGTTCGCGACGGCGTGGTCGACGAGTCCCGCCTTGTGCGGGCCAGGGAGCATGCCCAGCGCGCGGGCGTAGACCTTTCCCAATCACTCGTCGCGACGGGTGTAGCAACTGCCGATGCAGTCTACAAATCACTGGCCGAATTCTGCGAAATGCGCTACGTCGCACCCAGCAGAATGGATATCCCCGCAGACCTTGTCGCGAAGGTTCCCGCACGCTTCGCCACGCACTACAACTTCGTGCCGATTCAGGAACGAAACGGAACAATTGTCGTCGCGGTATCCGATCCCCTCAATCACCAATTGCTCGACGACATACGCCTTATTTTCAAAAAACAGCGGGTGGAAGTCTGCGTCGCGACGCCGGAAGAAATCGCGCGAACATCGAAAGCGATCTACGGCGTCGGCGCGGAAACCGTAGAGCGTATTCTGAGCGAATCCGACACCTCTGCAAGCGTCGTAACGTTGGACGGCGGCGCGGGCGGGACGGACCTCGGCGACGACAGCATCGACGCATCCATCATCAAGTTTGTAAACGAGCTGTTGGCCGAGGCCATTCGAAGTGGTGCGACGGACGTTCATCTGGAGCCGTTTGAAGACTTGCTCCGCCTTCGCTACCGCATTGACGGCATTTTGCACGGAGTGCCGACGCCGCCTACAATCCGGGGTTTTCAACCGGCCATCGTATCGCGTCTCAAAATTATGGCCAATCTGAATATCGCGGAGAAGCGCCTGCCGCAGGACGGCAAAATCCGAGCCTCTCTTGGCGAAGAGCAGTTCGATTTGCGGGTTTCCGTGTTGCCCACACCGCACGGGGAAACCGTGAATCTCCGTATTCTCAATCGTTCGTCGATGTTTCTTACACTTGAGCAGTTGGGATTCAACGGCCACGATCTGACCGTGTTCAATACATTTCTGACGCGACCTCACGGAATGATACTCGTGACCGGGCCGACAGGAAGCGGAAAGACAACGACCCTGTACGCCGCATTGAGCAAGTTAAACAAACTCGAACACAAGATCATCACGATCGAAGATCCGATTGAGTATCAACTCAAAGGGATCACCCAGATGCAGACGCAGCCGCAGATCGGGTTCGATTTCTCGTCCGCGCTGCGCTCGATGCTGCGCCATGACCCCGATGTTATGCTTGTGGGAGAAATTCGAGATTATGAAACGGCGGAAATGGCCATCCGCTCGAGTCTCACCGGTCACCTGGTCTTCAGCACGTTGCATACAAACGATGCCGCTGGCGCGGTGACGCGACTTGTAGATATGGGAGTAGAACCATTCCTCATTGCGAGCACGATGATCGCTTCGCTTGCGCAGCGCCTCGTGCGATGCATTTGCGTGCACTGTGCGGAGCCGTACGTTCCGGACGCTGCTGACTTCGCGCAGTTGGGCAAGACGCCGAAAGACGGGGAAGGCGCTACCTTCCGCAAAGGCCGCGGATGCGATGCCTGCCGTCACACCGGGTACCATGGCCGAATCGCCATTTATGAAATGCTCCCATTCACCAATGAAATAAAAGAAATGACCATCCGCCGCGAGCCTTCGACACATATTAAACGCCGCGCTGTCGAGATGGGCATGCGCACGCTGCGTGGTTCCGGTTGGCAGCGCGTCCGCGACGGCAAAACCACTTTTGAAGAAGTCGTGCGCGTTACCGCGGAGTCGGACGTTTTCGACACTGCCGAGACCTAGGATGCCGCAGTTTCAATACGAGGTGAAGAAAGGTCCCGGCCCCGCGACAAAAGGCGTGCTGGAAGCAGAAAGTCAGCGAGCCGCGGCCCTTCGGCTGAGAGACATGGGGTATTTCCCCATCTCAATTGAGGAGTTTTCCGGCGAAGCCAAGAGCGACACCCTTCTACATGCCATATCGCGAATCAAATTAAAAGACCGGAACATACTTTTTCGTCAACTTGCAACCCTTATCGAATCCGGGATGCCACTTACGCGGGCACTTTCCACAATTGCACAACAAACCCAGAATGCAAAGTTGCTCGCGGTCGTCGAACAACTCCGCGATGACGTGCAAAAGGGCAGCACCTTTGCCGAAGCCATGGAGCGCCACCCAAAAGTTTTCACCGCGATGCATTGCAATCTCGTTCGCGCCGGCGAAACTGGCGGCATGATCGAAGAAGTACTCTGGCGCATCGTTCAGTTCGGCGAACAAGATGAAGAACTTCGCGCCAAGGCGATGTCGGCGATGATATATCCCGTCATACTTTTGGTTATGGGCACGCTCGCGATTTTTATTCTGACATCGTTCGTGTTTCCAAAGTTCATTCTATTATTTGAAGACTTTGGCGTCACCATGCCGTTGCCAACGCGCATTGTTCTTGCCATTTGCGGGTTCATGGGCACGTGGTGGTGGGCCGTGCTGCTTGCTGTCATCGGCGCTGTCTCGGCATGCGTTTACTACTGGCGGACCCCTCAGGGGCGCTTGTTTTTCGACAAGCTGGTCCTGCGCATTCCCCTGTTGCGGTCGGTGGTGCAAAAATACGTCATGGCGCAGTTTGCGCGCACGCTGGGAACGCTGCTCGACAACGGCGTGCCGGTGCTTCGTTCGCTCAAGATAACGGTGGAAACGCTCAGCAACCGCGCGATTGCTTCCGAGGTGGACGTGGTCCAGGCGCGGGT
>CALEZK010000265.1 GCA_937928585.1 uncultured bacterium
GTCTTAATAAATTCCATTAATACAATAAATTATGATATTCATTGTATTGCATACACCGTAAATCAATGATAGAATGCCGGGGTGAGTTTACTCTTGACTTGGGAGGAGTGGACATGGCGCTCGGTATAGGCTCGAATCCTGCCGGACTTTCAGCCGTTCAGCAGACACAACGCACGGCGCAGTCGCTGTTGAAGAATTACGAGAAGCTGGCATCCGGTTTGCGGATTAACCGTGCAGGCGACGATGCCGCAGGGCTTGCAATCTCGGAAGCGTTGCGTGCGGATGTGCGTCAATACAATCAGGAAGTCGGGAATCTGCAATCGGGAGTGAGTGCGGCGCAGACCGCCGATGGCGCACTTGAATCGCAGGGCGAGGCGGTACAGCGGTTGCGCGACCTTGCGGTGCAAGCATCGAACGGGACCTTGAACGCGGACCAGCGCGCTGCGATCAATGAAGAGGCGCAGCAACTCATTCAACAGATCGACCAGACTGCGCAAAACACCAATTACAACGGCACCAACCTTATTGATGGGAGCGAGACATCCGTGTCGCTGGGAACGCAGGGAGGCGATGCGCTGTCGTTGAACGAATCGACGGCGTCATCGCTTGGAATCGCCGGGGTGGATCTCAGTACGCAATCGGGTGCGCAGGCGGCAATTTCGGAATTGGACGGCGCGATAGAGCGCATCTCGGAGAACAGGGCAAGCCTTGGCGCGCAGCAGAGCGCGTTCAGCAGCGCGATATCGATACGCGAGATTGCGAGCGAGAATGCGGCAGAGGCGGAATCGCGCATTCGTGATGCGGACGTTGCCCGGCTTGTGATCGAACAGACGCGGAACCAACTCTTACTTGGCGCGGGCGTTGGCGCGATTCGAAATTCGGGAATCAATAGCGAGATAGCCTCTACTTTGCTTGGGAAGTAAAGACGCAGGGACCACGAGACTTTCAATCGTTCCGTGGTCCCTGCGTTTTTTTTGCGTGCGCTTATGCGTGAGAATGCGAATGCGCGGCGAGATTCTTCGAGACTTGTTCCCAGTTCACGATATTCCACCACTCATCGACATACTTTCCGCGATCATTTCGGTAAGTAAGGTAGTAGGCGTGTTCCCAGACGTCGATGCCGAGAATGGGGACGCTGTCCCAGGTGCCGAGCTTATGCTGGTTTTCCGCCTGCAGCACGATGAGGCGTCCATCGGTGATGCGGTGATGCAGAAGTGCCCAGCCTGAGCCTTCGACGGCTTTCGCAGCGGCGGCGAACTGACCTTTGAAAGCGGCGAAACTTCCGAAGTCTGCTTTGATTGTGTCGGCAAGCGCGCCAGTAGGTTCTCCTCCGCCGCCCTTGCCCGCCGGTGCCATCACGGTCCAGAAGAGCGCGTGCAGGGCGTGCCCGCCGCCGTTGAACGCGGCCGACTTCGACCAATGCTGTACCATGGCGAAATCGTTTGCGGCGCGTGCATCGGCGAGTGCCTTCTCCGCCTTGATGAGATTGGTCACGTATGCGGCGTGGTGCTTTCCATGATGCAGCTTCATGGTTTCGGTGTTGATGTAGGGCTCAAGCGCTTCGTATGGATAGGGAAGGTCCGGCAGCTTGTGTTCGGTTAGTGCGCCGAGTGAAGCCGGTTTGTCGTCCGCTGCCGCAAACGCGACTGATGGTGTTGCGAACGCGGCGCCTGCTGCTGCGACGCTGCTGGCCGACTTCAGAAAAGTTCTGCGAGATGCGTTTTTCATGTTAACTCCTTTGTGCGATCCAATGGAGCTTCCATACTACCCGAAGGCGGGTACGCACGGCGAAAAACGGACCGCCCGCGGACCTCGCACGATCCGCGGGCGGCATTCCACAGAGCAAAGACCCTGGTTATTGCGATACGAGGCTCGAGAGCTGGAGAATCGGCATGAAGAGCGCGATGACGATACCGCCGACGACAATACCCATCATCAGGATGAGGATCGGTTCGATAAGGCTGGTCAATCCGTCAACGGCGGCTTTCACTTCCGAATCGTAGAAGTCCGAGATTTTCGCGAGCATCTGTTCGAGGGCGCCGGTTTTTTCGCCGACGCCGATCATGCGCGTGACCATCGCGGGGAATTCCTGGCTGCGGGCGAGGGGTTCGGCGAGGGTTTCACCGCCGCGGACGCTGTCCCCCGCTTTTCGGACGACGCGGGCGAAGACTTCGTTACCAGCGGTGCGCTCGACGATTTCGAGTGCTGCGAGGATGGATACGCCGCTGCGCGTCAAGGTGCTGAGCGTGCGCGCGAAACGGCTGATGGAAACTTTTCGGAGCAGCTTGCCGAATACTGGCAGCTTCAACATCATTGCGTCGGTCTGGTATCGGCCATTTGTGGTTTCACGGTACGCGCGGAATCCGATGATGCCGGCGATGGCGGCGGCGATGACCACGAAGATTTTCCAACTGCGCAGGATTTCGCTGACGTCGATGAGCAGTGGTGTCGGGGCAGGCAGCGCCTTGTCGAAACTTTTGAAGATTTCCGCGAATTGCGGCACGACCCAGATAATAAGACCTGCCGCGATGAGCACAATCATGCCGAAGGCGACGACGGGATAGGTCATTGCGGAGCGAATGCGCCGCTTGAGTTCTTCCATCGACTCCATGTAGTCGGCCAACTGAAGCAACACGTTGTCGAGATTACCGCTGGCTTCACCGGCGCGGATCATGCTGACGTAGAGATCGGAATAGATCTGCGGATGGCGCTTGAGGGCTTCGGAGAACGATTCACCGCCTTCCACCGCCGCGCCGATTTCGCGCAGGACGCCCGCGAAACGTTCGTCTTCGGTTTGTTCCGCGAGAATGTCCAGACCCTGCAAGAGCGGAAGGCCGGCGTTTACGATTGTGGAGAGCTGACGCGTGAACACGAGAATTTCCGTGCTCTTAACGCGCGGGCCGCGCTTCGATTTTGATTTTGCGCCTTTCTCTCGAACAGTGTCGGCCGTCAGCCCTTGCGCCTGAAGGCTGCGCAACAGCGCGGATTTGTTTTCCGCGGTGAGCGTCCCGGATCGCTTTTGGCCATCTCGGGTCTTGGCCACATAGGTAAAGGTCGGCATCTCAGGTCTCTCCTTCGGTCTTCCGTGGGTGCGCTGTGCACTCCGCCCGGCGGCCGGGCTGTTGGTCCCCAGTTGCGCTGTATCTACTACCGCTCGAAATTGCTCCTCAATTTCGCCGAAGCGGGTAATGCAACCGTCGGGCCAAGTTGCATTGGTGAGTGGAAGTTATTCACAAGTGCTTAACTTGAATTGATTTAGTGGGTAACGGGAAAAAATCGTGCCGAGATGGTTAGTGACATTTTTTGTCGCTGGCTTGTACAAATTTGATGAAATGGGTGGATCGGTGATTCGGCGTTTTGGAGGGATGGGGTATTCGAGTTTTGTTGATGCTCCCCCGTTGGGGGAGTTTTTCCCAGGGGTAACCCGCTATTCGCGGGTTACCCCTGACTGAACATATTTAGGCCCGTTGGGCCTCAATGCTTTTTAGATTTGGAGTCGTCGCGCGTTGGTGCAGGAGGTTTATGGGCTCATTGGGCCTTAAATGCTTCTTGTTTCTTGAGTCGGGGCGTGGTGTTGCTGGAGGTTTATGCGCTCGTTGGGCCTTAGATGCTTCTTGTAGCTGGAGTCGTGGCGTGTTCGCGTTGGAAATTTCTGCGCTCGTTGGGCTTTCGAGCCAGACGATTCTGGACTCTTTGGCCTTCGGACTGTCTGGAACAGGGTGGTTGCGTTTTCGTGGCCCTTAGTTTTGGAATCGTTTGATCTTGTTGCACGCGGAGCGGGGTGTGGTTTACCTCTTCTATTTGGCCAGTCACTTTCATCTATTGACTTGTTAAAGTTGTGTGTGTTGCGTAGTATTCGGCGCGTGAGATTTCCACGAACAAGCGGTGTCCTTCTTCACCCCACTTCCCTTCCCGGCCCTTATGGCATCGGTGATTTGGGGAGCGAGGCGTATCGCTTCGTTGACTGGCTGGAAAAGGCCGGGCAGCGCGTGTGGCAGGGCCTGCCTTTGGGTCCGACGGGCTATGGGGACTCGCCGTATCAGAGTTTCAGCACGTTTGCGGGCAATACCTTGCTCATCAGTCTGGAGTCGCTTGCTGCGGAAGGCCTACTACATCGCTCGGAACTTGCGTCTCCTCCCCCTTTCCCTGTCGACCTGATCGATTTTGGTTGGGTGATTACGTGGAAGCGGGAGATGATCGACCGTGCGGCAGACAACTTTTTCGCGAATCCCGGTCATCCTGACCACGCGGACTTTGAACATTTCTGCGCTGAGAATATTGCGTGGCTGAGCGACTATACGCTTTTCATGGCGGCGAAAGAGTCGCTCGGGGGACTACCCTGGAACCAGTGGGAACCCGCGCTTGCGCAGCGACAGGATTCGGCGCTTCACGCTTGGGGGGTGCGACTTGGGGATCCAATTCGACGCCTTAAGTTCGCGCAGTTCCAGTTCTTCAAGCAGTGGACGGCGTTAAAGCACTACGCAAACGATCATGGCGTCCAGATTTTTGGCGACATTCCTATCTATGTTGCGCACGACAGCGCGGACGTTTGGTCGCATCCTTATCTCTATGATTTGGATGAGAAGGGAAATCCCAACGTTGTGGCCGGGGTTCCGCCGGATTATTTCAGCGCGACGGGTCAGCTCTGGGGCAATCCGATTTATCGATGGGACGTGCATGCGCGGTATGGGTATTGGTGGTGGATTGAGCGCATTCGCTGCACACTTCGACTCGTGGACATCATTCGCATCGATCACTTCCGCGGATTCGAGGCTTATTGGCAAGTGCCCTCGGGTGAAGAGACCGCGGTGAATGGGACCTGGGTGAAAGGGCCCGGGGAGCAGCTTTTTCATGCGGTGAGAAATGCCTTGGGCGATGTGCCAATCGTTGGCGAAAATCTCGGCGTTATTACGGACGAGGTTGAAGGTCTTCGCAAGCAATTCGGGTTTCCCGGCATGGCGGTTTTGCACTTTGCGTTCGGGCCGGATGCAGCGCACTCGGGATTGTTGCCGTACAAGTGGGAGTATGACACTGTTGCCTATACAGGCACGGCGGACAACGACACGACGATTGGCTGGTGGAAGGCGGAAGGCGGAAGCACGCAGGACCGTGCGTCGGTGAAGCTGGAGCGTGCATACGCGAAGCAATACCTGAATACGTCCGGCAAAGATATCCAGTGGGTGTGTATCCGGGCGGTGATGGCGTCGGTGGCGGACACGGCGATCTTTCCGTTGCAGGATGTGTTGGGACTTGGCAGCGAAGCGCGGATGAATCTGCCGGGAAGTTTTGGCGGACTAAACTGGCGCTGGCGGTATCGTTCAGAGCAATTGACGGATGAAGCGGCGTTGCGTTTGCGCGAGCTTGCGGAGATTTACGGGCGATTGATTTCGTAGGCGGGGTTTATCGAGGCGCTGAATTCGTCAACGTCAAGAAAAGTTTCGGGGTTGGTTTGGTTTAAGTGGTGGCGGGTTGAAAAACCCGCCCTCCTAGCCCGTATTTTCCAAGGGGCATCTGGGTTTTCTCGTGGGCATTTCTCACCGCCTGAGGCTCTTCAAATTGAAACATGGAACTTTGAAGCGGTGAGAAATGCGGGCTAGGGGGCGTGTGTCACGTCCACCATGCCGGATTCGGTGATGAGCGATTCTTCCTGGTAGCTGTCGTAGTCAGTATTGATTTCCCAGAGGTTGTGCTTGGCGCCTTCGACGATATTCTGCGCGACGAGCAGCCCCATCAGGATGCTGTGATCCTGGTTGTTGTACTTGAACGAACCGTAGCGTCCGATTACATGCAACCCTTCGATGCCGGTCAGATAGTGCTCGACTGGCTTGAGGATTTCCTTGTAGCCCCGTTCATAGACCGGGTAGCAACGCCTGATCTTCTGAACATGCCCGTCGACTATCCGCGCATCGCCAATCAGTCCGGTCTTTCGCATTTCATCCTTCGCCAGGGCGATGAGGTTTACATCGCTTTCCGACCAAATGGGGTCATCGTCGTTTGCCCAATACTCCAGTGCGAGGATGCTGGTGCGTTCGTTTCCGTATAGCTCCGGGACCCAATTTCGAAAGTTTGTGACGCGGCCCATTTTCAATTCGCTGGCGTGGATGTAGAGCCATTGATCGGGAAAAAGTCCGGCGGCGTCCACGTTCAAATAGATGAGGATCGTGTTTCGGAACTTTAGCGCGAGCGCGCGATCCTTGATGTCTTGCGGTACTTCGTCGAGTCGGGAGACGAGAAGCGAGATGGGCATGGACGAGATTATTTGGTCGTATTCGTGCTGCACCCCGTCTTCGAGTTCGATGGCGCGGGCGCGCCCTTCGCGCATGACGACACGCTTTACTGGAGTCTTGAGCAGGACGCGACCTCCTTTTTCGATGACGTGCGAGGCCATTCGCTGATAGATCATTCCGGTGCCGCTGACTGGAAACGCAAACTCGTCGACGAGCGTTTTATGTTTTTTCGATCCACCCAGCTTCAGCGCATTGAGGACGGCTTCAAGAAGGTTCAGCTTTTTGATGCGCTGCGCCGCGAAATCAGAATCGATTTGCCGACAGGAGATGCCCCAGAGTTTTTCGCTATATGTCTTGAAAAAGATTTCGAAGAGACGCTGGCCGAAACGGCTGACCACCCAGGACTGGAAGGTGGCATCGTCCTTTTCGGGCGCAACCATTTGTTTGGCATAACTGAACGCGCATCGGAGCGCCTCGAAGGGGCCGAGATTCACGAATGCGTTGACGGGCTTCAGGGGATAGTGGTAGTAGCGACCGCGGTAGTAGATGCGCGTCGTGCGTGAGACCATTTTGTAATCGCGTCCAGCGACTTCTAGCCAGAGGGCGTTGACCCTCTTGTCGTTGCTGAAAAAACGGTGCGGGCCCAGATCCACGGTTTGGTTCCAAAGCCGGAACGAACGCGCGAGCCCGCCTACGGTGTCGCTAGCCTCATAGACATCGACAGAAATACCCCGTTTGGTCAGTTCATATGCGGCTGTCATGCCCGCTGGACCCGCCCCGATAACCGCTACCCGCATGCCATTTTCCTGGTTTATTCCGCCCCTGCGCGAAAGGGAGAGTGTATACGATCGGCGCCTGCAATGTCCTCCCGATTATTGAGTTGCCGCTTTTCCGTAATAATTGGCGTAGACCTGAGCGCAGTTCCGGGCGACGGCATGTCGATCATGCAGGTCAGGCCAGTCGGCGAACCGGTCGGCAGCGATCAATGCGACATCGTAGGGGCAGGTACCATGCAGGATGATATCCGCCATTGCCGGGCCCATGGCTGCGCTCTGGGATACGCCGTGACCGCAGAAGCCGGCGCAATGGTAGAAGCCGCTCAGTCCGGGAATCTCACCGATCAACGGGGCGCCATCGGGGGTAAAGGCCATGATGCCGCCGCGAATATCCATGGGGGTTGCCGGGGTGATGCCGGGGAACCGCCGGACCGCAGAATCGAGGAGCGCACGTGATGTGGGATGATCGAGGCCGGCGGTGACACTTTGCATCGAAAAATCGGCGGGAAGAGCCCGCATGTCAACGTTAATCGGCATTGCTTCATAGATTCCGACACGCAAGCACCCGTTGCGGGGCCGCGCATAGATACGGTTTTCGCGATCGCGCAGGGACGGGGAGTTTTCGTCTATGGCAATTCCACTTTCCGGGAGTGTTGTGAAGTAAAAGTGTTTGATACCGGCGGTGGGTAAGGTTTGCTCCGCATAGTGCGCGACCAGTTCCGCCCAGGGTCCGCCCGCATTGATGACGATTGGCGCATTGTAGGTAGCATTTGCGGTTGTAACGCCAGTAACTTGGCCGGCATCTACGCACAAGGCGTTGACGGGTTCGTGTTCGTGGTACTCGACGCCGAGTTCGCGTCCGACGGCGATATAGCCTTGTGCGAGGGCGGGCGGCTCGAGGTAGCAGTCTGTAGGGCATAGACTCGCAAGGAGAACGTCATCCACGCGCATGTACGGCATTCGTTGTTCAAGCGCATGCGTGTCTATGGTGTCGACTTTGAGGCCAGAAGCGCGCGCGATAGCGATATCGATTTCGAGTTCTTTGGCACGATCAGGCGTTTGCGCGATGCGCACAGAGCCTGTTTCATGCAGAATCCGCATGCCAGTGCGCGCTTCGACTTCGCGGATTATTCGGAGACTGTCTTGAATGAGACGGATGGCGTCGGCGTTGGAGCGCATCTGACCAATGAGGCCCGCAGCACGGCTTGTGGCGCCGGACGCGAGGAACTGCCTTTCAAAAACGCGAACGCTTAGCCCCCTTTTTCGAAATTCCATTGCAACGCTCAGCCCGGCGACGCCGGAGCCGATGACTATTACGTCAGCGGTATTCTTATTGATCACTTGCGGTGCCGCCCTGTTTCGGTGTTGTTGGGTTCTTCATTCTTTGGAATGGTATTGTCACGCCAGCTTGCTTCGCAGCCAATAGAACGGAGAAAGCAAAGACGTTGGCAACAGGCGCGTCGCGGCGATACCGAATGCGGCGCAGAATACAAGCGGCCACAGGAACGCGGGATAGAGCGGCATCGTGCGGAGCTTGTTGACGAGTTCGGTAGTCGCGCGATGCACTCCCCTGCGGCGCGATAGAAAACGGGAATCCATGCGGAACTCGACGAGCGCTTCGGGTTGATTGCGGAGGACGAAGCCCGCGCGGGCAAGTGTTATCCAGAGGGAATAGTCTTCGCCATATCGAAACGTCTCTGGATAGGGGTGCGATTTCAGCGCTTCTGATTTGGCCATAACGGTGGAGTTTGCTATCGGGTTATAAAATGCGATGGCGCGGCGAATGGCATGCGCTTCACATGGAAAAGCCTTCACGCCGGAAGTGTGGCCATGCTGATCGATGATGCTGTAGGCGCTGCCGACGACATCCGCCCCACTCTCTTGAAGAAACTTCAATTGAAGTTCCAGCCGATACGGGAGCGCGCGATCGTCCGCGTCGAGTATGGCTATGAAGTTGCCATTTGCACGCGCGATGGCGAGGTTGCGCGCGGCAGCGGGACCGCGGCTGACCGGCAGGCTGAGCAATATGATGCGCGCGTCTTGTTGCGCGCGCTCGCTGAGGTAGGCCTGGGATTCGACGGGGAGCGGACCATCTGCAACGACCATCAGCTCGATGGCGCGATGCGTCTGGCGCAACACACTCTCGACGGCTTCGGCCAAATGATCCGGCGAATCGCCCGCATAGGTCGCCATGACAACGGAGACCAGAGGTGATTCGTCGGCGTTGCTCATTCGTGTCCTGCCTGCGGATGTTGGGGCGACGTTCGTGTTTCGATACTATAGGCCGAGGGGAGGAAGAAATGCCATGCGCCGGGTGAGTGTAATCGTGCCAACGCATAATCGCGCGACGTTTCTCCCTGCGCACCTCGATCGCGTTCTTAAACAGGCGTTCACGACCAATACGTTCGATTACGAAGTGATCTACGTTAACGACAGCTCGACGGATGCCACGGAATCGGTGTTGCAAGATTACACCGCGCGTTATCCGGAGCGACTACGCGTCGTGCATGCTGCGTACGGCGCACCTGGTCCGACCCGCAATGCGGGAGTGCGGACGGCCACGGGCGAGTTGTTGCTGTTCACGGACGACGACGTGATGGTGCCGGAGCATTGGGTGGAAGGCATGGTCTCCCATTTTGATCGGCATCACACGGACGCGCTTTGCGGGGGCGTGGAACCCGGTTCGATGGCCACGCCCGTTGAACGCTATCTGCACTATCGCGTGCAGGGGGCGCTGGGGCGTTCGCCGCGCACGATTGCGGCGGCGCCGATGATGAACTTTCTCGTGACGCGGGAAGCTTTCGAGCTTGCGGGCGGGTTCCTTGAGGATCCGCTGCGCGCGGCGGAGGATTGGGAATTCTGCTATCGCCTGATAAAGGCCGGCGCGACAATCACGTATGACGACGCGGTGAAAGTCACGCACGCCTATCAATCAGAATGGGAACCCGCGGCACAACGCATGCGTGAGGCCGGCGCGGCAGGGGTGCGGATCTGGCTGAAGCACCATCGCAGCGCGCTGTTGTATACGTTGTATTCGCTGTTGCGATCGGGGACCGCTCCGATTTGGGCACCGATCTGGTATCCGTTGGATCTTTATGGCATTGCATTGCGCATGGAAAAAGAGTTCGCGCTAGCGCGGCTGCGCGCTTACTTCCAAACGTAGGAAAGCATGCCGCGCCGTGGATGCATCACGGTTTCGCCGCTACTTCCGTATATACATCGAGCAAGGCATCCGCCATTCGCGCCGTGGTAAACAAGGCCCGCCAGCGGGCGTGCGCGGCGGCTCCCATTTCCGCGCGGAGCGCTTCATCGCGACAGGTCAGCAAGGCGGCGCGCAGGTGATCGACATCGCCTGGCGTTGCGAGGAGGCCGGTTTCGAAGTCGTGAACGATTTCCGGAACACCGCCGACGCGATTGGCGATAACGGGTTTTCCGTGGGCGGCGGCTTCGATGAGTGTCATGGGCAGGGCTTCCATGCGCGAAGGAAGCACGACCACATCGGCAAGCGCGTAATACGGCGCGACGCTGGGTCGAATTCCGGCAAAATACACGGGGATCTTTGTTTCGCGCGCGAGGGACTCGCACTTTTTGCGCAGGGGTCCATCACCCACCATCACGCCGTGCGCGCCGGCACACCCGCGAAGCGCTTGAATGAAATCCAACGCGCCCTTTTCCTCGGTGATCCTTCCAGCATAGAGATAAACAATCGCGTTGTCGGCGATACCGAGTTCCGAACGCGGAATCGTACCGGCACCCTTGGGAGGTTGATACCCGTTGTATATGGTACGGACCGCGGTTGCGCGCAAACCGCGACCCATCAGCCACGCGCGCACAAAATCCGATACTGCGATGGTGGCGCTCAATCTCCGCATCGCGCGAGTTTCCAACCATTGGTAGAACCGCAGTTTGAGCGAACGATCGACGATCTGCCCATGACAGGTGTTGACGATTGGCATCGGCAGTATTGCGCGGGCACACAGAATCGTTGCGCGGTAATTGTGTGTGTGCACGATGTCGACTTTTTCCTGCGACGCAAGCGCGGCAACGGCGGCGGAGGACGCTTCCACTTCGCGGACACGCCGGTCCGCGAGGGTGGTATGCAACCAGCGATCGGGTTTCTTGCCCGGCAGCGTTCCGACGACTATCTCGACGTCACCACGCTCGCGAAATGCATTTGCGATGGCGCATATATGCGAATTGATGCCCCCGAAATAAGGACTTTCCGCCAAGTGCAGCACTTTGAGTTTTCGAGACACGTACGATAGCCCCCGATAAGACTGGATTAGATTATATGCAAAACGCCCATTGCCGTTGCGGCGCGTGTCGCGATACACTGCGA
>CALEZK010000266.1 GCA_937928585.1 uncultured bacterium
CCCCCGGCTTCGGAAGTTCCTCTGAATTGATCTGCGGCGGGACGGGCGGTGCCGGTGCCTCCGCCGGTGGCGCGGGTGCAGCCTCCGCTGGTGTAGGCGCAGGCGCATTCTCCGCAGGTACCGTTGCATCCGGTTGAACTACTTCTTTTTCGGATGGCTTCGGTGCAGGCGTCTCGATTTTCCTCGCCGTCTTTGGCGGCGTCTCCGTTTTCTTCTCGGGGACAGCCTTGGCCTCTGACGCGTTCTTTGCTTCCTGCGTAGGCGCGGGTTCGACAGCTTCAGGTTGTTTCTGGGAATCGTCCGAGCCGGCATCATTCAGCAATACAGACGGCATTGCGCGAAGGCCCGGTGTGCGGTATCCCGGCAACCAACTGCTCAAAACCATGCGCGTGCGACGACCGGCGGCACCGTCGGCCTTTTGGCCGGTCTCTTCCTGAATCTTGCGGATGGCCTTCGCCGTCGCTGCGTCAAACTCGCCGGTGGGCGCGCGTTCGAGACGGCCCAGCGCGCGCAACTGCACCTGCAAGATGCGAACGTCGTCGCTCGCCATGCCTTCGCGCAGGGTCTGACTATCCGGAGCGTCATCGCGCCAAAGCACGAGTGCCTCGTTCAGATAGGACTCCGCGATGCGATCGCGCGGCACGAATACGGCTTCCGAAGATCCCGTTGTAACTTTCAGATCGTCCCCCTGCGCGCCGATGAGTGCGGCCCAGATGGAACGGCTATTGCCGTGAAGTTTAATCAGCGCTGGTAAATTGATGGCTTCAAGCTGCTCCAGCGAAACCGACATGACTTCACACGCAAGCCGGTTTTCCTCGGCGAATTTCGTCATGGCGGCGACCGAATCATCCGCGGGCAGATTGCTTAGCAATACCAGATTCCATGCGCGCAACATGCTCTGCACGGCGGCATTGCGGCTTGCCGTTGGATCCTGGCTGTCGATAAGGCCCGCAAACGTCGCCTCGGATTGCGCTTGCGCCAGCGGCGCGGTCACCTGCACCGGTTTCTCAACCGGCACTTTCTCCGCGAAGGCCACGTCGCGCGAGCCCGCTGGGGACGTTTGCACAACGGCGCCAACGCCTTGTTGAGATGCGGGCGCGGCAGGCGCGGGATCAAAGATATTGCGATCGCGCAGGAAAATGGCGAGCAACAAGATGGCTGCGCCCGCCGTGATGACAGTCGGATTTGGCAGCCACTGCTTGACCTGCGGCCAGATGCGCTTTCGGGGTTGTTCGCCGCGGATTTCTTTCGCAGCTTGCCGGACAATTGCAGGCGTAATATCGCGCGCTTCTTTCGTATAACCGATCAGCAAGGCGCGGTCGCACAATGCATTAATCACGCGCGGCGTGCCGTTGGAGATCTTGTAAATGCGCTTGATGGCGGCGGGCGTGAAATAGATTCGCCGACGCGCGCCGGCAACGCGCATGCGATACGCAACGTACTGCATCGTTTCGTTGCGGCTGAGCGCGTGCAGATGATAGCGCGCGGTAATTCTCTGATTGAGCTGACGAAGCTCGTGAAGCGCGAGTACCTGCATCAACTCCGGCTGGCCGATAAGCACGATCTGGAGAAGTTTTTGCGTCTCGGTTTCGAGGTTCGACAGCAATCGAATCTGCTCGAGCACGGCTGGCGTGAGGTTTTGCGCTTCGTCGATGACGAGCACGCAGTTCTTGCCTTTCGCGTTTCTTTCGAGCAGGTAGGTGTTCAATTCGTCAATGAGACCGCGCACGGTCGTCGCAACGGTCACGATGCCGAAGTCTTCGTTAATCTTGCGCAGCAGTTCTTCCGGTGAAAGATAGGGGTTGAAGATAAAGGCGACTTCAGTGTTTTCGTCGAGCTGGCCGAGCAGGGTGCGGCAGATGGTGGTCTTTCCGGTGCCGATTTCGCCGGTGACCATGACGAAACCGCTGCGGTTTTTAATTCCGAACAGCAGATGCGCGAATGCTTCCTTGTGCTTTTCGCTCAAGTAGAGGTACTTGGGGTCAGGCGTTAGATTGAACGGCCGTTCCCTGAGTCCGTAATAGCCCTCATACATATCGACATCACCCCGCGCTGTAAGAAACCGCGCAAATCACCGCGCTGCTGGTAGTCGAGGAGAATATCAGGGCGGGGAAACGGAGTCAACGACTTGGAGCAAAACCGCTGCGGAAATATGCTGGTTTCGCAGGTTTGTCAGCAGTCAACCGCCTCTTGTGCGTTGCTAGCGGGATCCGATGTGTTCCAGCAGAATTCGCCGTACTTCCAATATTGCCAGCGGATGGTAGTGACACGAATGGTTCGCGGGGACAACTTTCTCGGAAGCGGCGCCTTCGATGTGCGCGCTGGTGTACGCGACGATGCCGTCGCTGCCATCCTCCAAATCGCCGTCGCGTATGTTGCCGATAACGGAGTGATACGTCACTTCCGTTGAAATTGGCTGCTCATGCGTAACCCGGATGAAGCGATTGTTGGGGGACAAGTTCTTGACGCTGGTAAGGTCGCGCTTCTTGAGTTTGTCGGCCGGCGTGTCCAGATCCAGGGTCAAGACGTCGAACGTCGTCGATACGATGAACTGCGGGACGGCAATCATGCGCGCGATCAGGTTGGCGATTCCAAGATCGCTGAGTTCGGAGCCCGCATGGGGGGTGGCCATGAATACAACCCGCTTCACGAAGGGTTGTGGTTCATAGAAGAAGGTGTTACGGAGCAACTCTTTGTTCACTTCCCCTTCGTTAATGTCATCCAGTGACTTGTTGCTCATGGTTTTCCAGAGCGCTTCGCCGCTTTCCTGCACCATCATTTTCGACAACAAGCCGCCCATGCTATGGCCTACAAGCACCATCTGGTTGAAGTTGGGGTTGTCGCCAGCAGGGTTGTATCGTTTTCGCGCGTCCGTGAGCGCCTTGCGAAACTGACCCGCGGAATAGACGAAGGGAAGCCCGGTGGGATACTGGTAAAACCAGAACTGGTACTTTTCCCGAAGGACGGGATCGCCGCGGAGATCATTCAACATTTCCGCCCAGGTCAAGGGGCTGGATACCAGGCCGTGAACGAAGACGACGGGGATCCTGTCCGGATCATAGGGTTCAATCATGTACAGCCCGGTCTGATTCGCCACGCGCTCGGCGCGGAGTAATCCCACGAACGCATCTTTCTGAAGCGCGGGGTCGGAGAGGACATACGCGAGCGGGGTCGTCATGTCCGATTCGATTGGCGTTTCTATGCCGTCGATCTGCGCCCGCTCGACGTGGAGCGGGTCGTACAGATCGAGGCTTGCTTCCAAGGTCTGATCGTAATCCACGCAGGCCAGCCGGTTGAAGCGAAGTATTCCGGTCGCCGGATAACTTGCGCGCGGCGGCTGGTTCGGATCCTCGAGATCGCGCTCGGCGACCGCGATGAGCGGGATCCCGAGGCCGTAGGTACGGTACTGGTTGCGAATGCCCGATACTTGGTAGTCGGTTGCGAG
>CALEZK010000267.1 GCA_937928585.1 uncultured bacterium
GAGCTGTACCACGTCGCGGAAGACCGGCTGGAGCAAAAAGAAATCGCCGCCGAGAAACCTGACGTTGTCGCGGAAATGAAGTCGCACATCACGGCATTCCAGGAAAAATACAACTGGCGCTTCGGCCATGAAGTCGACAAGAGAATTCAGACTGAAGTAGATCCTGAATTGAAGCGCGAACTCGAGGCTATGGGCTACGTGATGTAGCCGCAATCCCGGAGGTTTGGGGAAGTGTATTTACGTGTTTTCGCGGCGCTCTTCGTTGTCGCAGCTTTGGGGTGCAACAATGCCGAGCGAACTTCTGATCGAGCGCCCGCCGAGTCAGCGAGCACCCGCCAACCCTTGGCGGTGCAAGTCGCCAAGCCGGAAGCGCCCGCACCTCAGATTGTGCGCACGGCTGTCTCAGTCGACGCGTTGCCACAAAAGGATCTCGCGCATACGAATATCCTGCTCATAACAGTCGATGCCCTGCGGCCCGATCATCTCGGTTGCTATGGGTACCCAAAACCAACATCACCGAACATCGATGCCCTGGCAAAAGATGGGGTGGTTTTTGAACATGCCATGGCGCCAAAGGGCTCGACGTGGCCGTCGCTTGCGTCCATACTTACCGGCCTATACCCGGTGACGCATGGCGTGCGATACAACGGCATGAACTTGGATTCTAAACATGACACGCTGGCTGAAATGGTGGCCCCGGCGGGATATACCAGCGCCGTCTTTATCGCCAACGGCGGCAATCAACGATGGGAAGGTTTTGAACCCCGCGTTCCTATAAAAGAGGAACCCCGCGATCCGAACCTTACCAACGCGGCCCTTCCCTGGCTGGATGAGAATGCGGATAAAAAGTTCTTTCTTTGGCTGCATTACTTTTCTCCCCATGGTCCATACGATCCGCCAAAGGAATTCGACACGTTTACTGATCCCTCCTATGACGGGACAATCGACGGTTCATACGAGATGCTTACGCGGGTCTTTGTGCGCCAGCAGGACTTGTCTCCCGCGGACGTTGCACACGTAAAGGGTCTCTATGACGGCGATATATCGATTACCGACGTGGAGATTGGGCGCGTGGTTGAAAAAGTGGCATCGTTGGGGTTGCTTAATGACACCCTGATCGTCATCAGCGCGGATCACGGCGAAGAGCTGTACGATCACCACAAGTATTTCCATCATCAGGCATCGCTGTACGAAGGCACTTTGAAGGTGCCGTTGATTATCCGGCTCCCAGGCGTCGTGCCGGCAGGCAAGCGCGTTTCGCAACCGGTTTCGCACACGGATATCGTACCCACCATTCTGGAACTTACCGGCCTCCCGATACCATCGAATCTTCACGGTATGAGCCTCGTTCCTGCATGGGGAGATGGGACCTTTGAGCGTGGGCCCGTGTTTGGCGAGTGGGGAGATAAAATGCTCGTCATCCGCACCGCCCAACACAAGTACATCTACAATCCCAGCGGATTCGAGCCACCGGTAAAGCGTGAGCGAAACGAAGTGGACCCTTCGGTGCAGCGCAAGAATGATCATTCAATTCCCATGAAGAAGCAGGAGTTGTATGAGGTTCTTACTGACCCGAAGGAACTGAAAGAGTTGAGCGAAACGTCTGCTGAAGTGATTTCCGGTCTTGAACAACAGCTCAAAGCCGGCTACCAGGATAAGTGGGGCTGGAAACTAGAGAACAAAGCCGAAGAGAAACTGCAGAACGAGTTAGACGATGAGACCCGTAAGGAACTAGAGGCGATGGGCTACGTTATCTAGTCCAAGATTGGCGAACTATAGTTCCACGGCTTCGCCTAGCGGCGCGATATCAACCACCTTCAACCGGTCCATTCCGGACTCGGCGTGATACGTGACCGCGACGGCGTCACCTTCTCGAAGTGTTCGCCACAGCGCTTCGGGGCATTCAACCACGACCTGCTGCACCTCGCCATCTTCGGGCAGGAATTGCAAGCCCAGTAGAAACTGCACTCGGCCCTTTTCGTCTTGCAGAGTTCGCTTAACCAGGACTTTGCCCGTGCCGCGCGCTCCATCAATGGGCGCGGTCTGCCGGAATGTCTCTCCCGTCATGATGAAGACCAATGCGATCGCAACGAGCACAACCAGTCTGCGGAAATGTGGCAAAGTGGATACTGACGCCTGCCCGTCTGGCGGCGAGAGGGGGGATTTGCCTTCGGCGTACCGCTGAATCTGCTCGCTAGAATAGCCAGTCTTTTCGAACTTGACCGCCATGCTATTTGCCTATTCCCGCGTGGAATTCCCTTTAGTGAATGGGATTATTTTATTTACTGTTTCGCGTGAAACAATGTGTTCGGACGTGTTTTTTCAATATATCTAGGTGAATAATGGTATATAAAGTGTAATTCGCAATTAACCTGAATAGTCTACATTTCCACCAGTTCCGGCTCAGCGGCTTCTTTGGAGGTTCCGGACAGACCCTTTTTGTCGGCGTAGTCTTTCAGGCGTTCGCGAAGTAATTTTCTGCCTCGGAAAAGTCGTGACATTACCGTTCCAAGCGGGCACCCCATTTTGTCGGCGATCTCTTTGTAAGAGAGGTCTTCGATGTCCGCCATGATGACGGCCTCTCTGAAGTCAGTGGGAAGTTCTTCAATGGCCAGACGCACTTCGTCGTCCAGCAACTCCATGAGGTCCTTGGCATTCCTCCTGGTCGGTTCGTACCGTACCCCCGGATCCGGTGAATTGTCCGGTGCTGGTTCCGTGCCGTTGAGTTCAACCGTTGCGGCCGTGCGCGGCGGCGATACTCGTTTATATAGGTGTTGCGTAAGATTGTCAGCAACCAGGCCTTGATGTACGTGCCCTTCTCGAATTTATCGTGGAAGCGCAGGGCCTTGAGAACCGTGTTCTGGGTGAGGTCGGCGGCGTCCGCGGTATTTCGGGTATGGCGCAGCGCGACGGCATACAACATATCCATATGCTCGAGCACGAGTTTCTCGAACTCTGGTGAGCGCGCAGGGGAGCCGTTGTCTGGACTGTCCAAGCGAAGCACTATCCTTGGG
>CALEZK010000268.1 GCA_937928585.1 uncultured bacterium
AAGTGGGGCGCGAGAGTAGGCGAAGGGGCCGTTGCCATGCCGGATGCAGCAAAAAAATACGTGCTCGCAATCGATCTCGGCACCGGCGGCCCAAAAGTCGCGCTGGTCACAACGCGCGGCGAAATCATCGGGCATGAGACCGAAGACCTCTCGATAACGTTTACCCCTGATGGCGGCGCGGAGCAAGACGCTCGCGGCTGGTGGGATTCCATAGCGCGCGCATCGCGGCGCATCCTCGAACGCACCAAGGTAGCCCGCGAAGACGTGATCGCCGCAAGTGTCACGACTCAGTGGTCTCTAACCGTCGCGGTGGACCAGAACGGCGAACCGCTGATGAATGCCATCTGCTGGATGGATACGCGCGGTGCAAAATATTGCAAGGCCCTGAAAGACGGTTTCATCAAGATTGCCAACTGCGAAGTAACGCGCCTCTGGCGCTGGCTGCGCCTCACCGGCGGCTGCCCGACGGATTCCGGCTTCGATTCGCTCGCGCATGTACTCTATATCAAGAACGAGCGCCCCGATGTTTATCGCGCGACACACAAGTTTCTGGAGCCGATGGACTACATCAACCTGCGGCTCACCGGAAAATTCACAGCGTGTTACGGCGGCGTGTTTTCAATGTGGATCACGGATGCGCGCGACGTGGCCCGCCTCAAGTATGACGATGGTCTTCTAAAAATCGCTGGACTCGATCGCGATAAGTTTGCAGATTTGACGCCGCCGCTGACGGTGATCGGTAATTTGACGCCGGCCTCCGCTGCCGACCTCGGCCTACATACCGGCGTTCAGGTAATTGTGGCGACCGGCGACAACCATTCCGCTACGGTTGGTTCTGGTGCGGTGAAAGACTACGAAGGCCATTGTTATGTCGGGACGACGTCGTGGCTATCCAGCCACGTGCCGTTCAAGAAGATGGATATCTTTCATCTCATCACGACAATGCCTGCGGCGATCCCCGGAAAGAATATCGTGCTTGCACAGCAGGGTACGGGGGGAGAATGCTTCAGGTTTCTAAAGGAGAACATCCTCTTTCGCGATGACGCATGCGCCACGGCGCCAGCGCCCGAGGATGCCTATGAACGCATGAACGAACTGGCAAAGACCGTGCCGCCGGGTTGCGACGGGCTCATTTTTACTCCGTTTCTAACCGGGGCAATGACGCCGGCGGACGATCATCACACGCGCAGCGCGTTCATCAATCAATCGCTCAAGACTACGCGCGCGCATTATGTTCGGGCGGTGATGGAAGGTGTAAGTTTCAATTTGCGCTGGCTTCTGCCATACGTCGAAAAATTCATGGCGCGCAGGTTTGATGCACTCAACTATATCGGCGGGGGCGCACAATCCGGCACTTGGTGTCAGATCATGGCGGACGTACTGGACAGACCCATCCGGCAGATAGACGATCCGCGTCAGGCAAACGTGCGCGGCGCGGCATTGCTGGCATCGCTCGCGCTCGGTCACATCAGCTTTGACGAGATTGCGGCGACGGTGCCGGTAAAGAATACATACACACCCAACCCGGACAATCGCGCGTTATACGACGCGCTCGCCCGCGAATTTGTGGACTTCTACTCGCGCAACCGCGCCATGTACAAACGGCTGAACCGCACGCTATACGCCGGGAAGGGTTCGAAGCCGTAAATTCGATTCCCCTTACGAGCCCGGGTACCATGATCGCAGATTCCTTCGCGAACCTGATGGAGAATTATCAGATGGCAACCGTCGAACAATCCGGCCCCGTGGATTTGGAACATGCGCTTCACCCTTACCGCGGCAAATTCAGCAGCTACACCCAACTCCCTAAATCGGGCCGCGACCGCGACGACATTCTCGAGGAGATGCGCACCATCGTCGCGCTCGAAGAGAGCAAGTGGCGCGAGGGGTATGCGTCCGGCTCGGTGTATCACGGCGATCGCGATCATATCGACTTCTTGAACGAAGTCTACGCGCTAAACTCGCAGGCCAACCAACTTCACGCCGACATCTGGCCCAGTGCGTTCAAATATGAGGCCGAGATCGTGGCAATGACCGCGCACATGCTTAATGGCGAAGCCGCGGGTGCGCCTGTCGGTTCGGAGAATGGCATTTGCGGATGCGTGTCTTCCGGTGGTACCGAAAGCATCATGCTCGCCATGAAGACCTACCGCGATTGGGGTCGCGCTACCAAGGGAATCACTGAACCCGAGATGGTGCTGCCGATTTCCGCGCACCCCGCGTTTGACAAGGCCGCGCAGTATTTCGGCATTAAGCAGATCAAGACGCCGCTCGACACGACGTTCCGCGCCGACGTTACGGCAGTGAAGGCTGCAATCACGCCGAACACAGTCGTGGTAATCGGTTCCGCGCCCAATTTTCCATACGGGACCATCGATCCGATAGAAGAACTCGCGGACGCAGCGCGTCAGCACGGCGTTGGTTTTCATACCGATTCCTGTCTGGGTGGCTTCCTGTTGCCCTGGGCCGAGCGCCTCGGCTATCCCGTGCCGAAGTTCGATTTCCGCGTGTCGGGTGTGACTTCGATGTCGTGCGACACGCACAAGTATGGATACGCAGCGAAGGGCACGTCAGTGGTGTTGTATCGCGGCATGGAGTTACGCCGCTTCCAGTACTTCACCACGTCAGACTGGCCGGGCGGGCTCTACCACTCGCCAACCTTTGCCGGCAGTCGACCGGGTGGGTTGAGCGCGGCGTGTTGGGCGTCGATGGTGTCGATGGGGGAGGACGGATACCTTAAATCCGTGAAATCCATCCTCGACGCAGTCGATATCATGAAGGCGGGCGTTCGATCGATTCCAGAATTGTATCTGCTTGGGGATTCGGTCGGCGTATTTGCCTTTGGCTCCGATGAAGTGAATTCCTACGAAGTGCTGGATGCGATGTCTGCGCGCGGCTGGGCGCTCACCGGCCTGCAGCAGCCTTCCGGCATTCACGTGAGCCCGACGCTGCGCCATGCGCAGCCTGGCGTGGCGGATCGGTTTGTGGCGGATTTGCGCGACGCCGTGGCGCAGGTCAAGGTAAATCCGAATCCGGAAGGTGGAATGGCGCCGATTTACGGCCTTGCCGCGACCGTACCCGATCGCGCCGTTGTACACGATCTGCTGAAGAACTTCATGGACATGTACTACCAGGTTTAGGGACTGCCAGAAAACCGATCGCCGCAAGGCGAGCGTCCTCGTGAGCCGCTGCCAATCAGTTCGTCAGCGCAAACGTGTCGCTGTTATCCAATATCGATCCGTCGGAAAGAGAAGTCACGCGTATGTAGTAGTCGTTGCCCGCTGACAGGTTTGGTTTAATCTTCCACGGAGCCTTGCCGTCGTTCGGCGTAGAGCTCTTCAAATTCCGCAGGAACACGCCATTCTTGTACAGATCAATTTTAACTGTCGCGCCCGGGTTGCCGGTGATCGTCCATTTGATTCGTTTCTTGGTTCCGATCAGCCATGTTTTTTGCGAGTTCGGCACGGTCACTTCGATCTCTCCGTCAATCGTGACATCCGGATC
>CALEZK010000269.1 GCA_937928585.1 uncultured bacterium
GTAATCGCGGCAACAAGGGCCGCAACGGCCAACGCAGCGGACGCGACGTACTCCCATTTTCCAAATCGAGTCGCCTGTTTTCGCCGAGGTGCTCTGCGTTTGCGCGTTCTCGGCACGCGATCGAATACGGTGGCGGAGTCAGACTCGCGTTGGGCTTTACCTTCCGGAGTCGCCATGAGTTCATCAATTGCCTGACGCGCATCGACAATGCGGCGGGATTCATCCGTCGAAAGCATGCGGTCGACTACGTCGATGAAAGCGGGGGAGAGATCGTCGCGCGCGCCCCGCAACGTCGGAGGCGGCACGGTGAGAATTTGCTTCAATAAGGCAAGCGGGGTTGTGCCCGTGTATGGCAATTTGCCGAGCAAGATTTCGTGTATCACGACACCGGTGGAATATACGTCCCATGCGGGCGTGGGTTCACCACTTTCCCAAGCCTCCGGCGGCGCGTACTGTGGCGTGCCAACAAACAGACAGGAGGACGAGTGCGCCATCATGCGCTCGACTACAGCACTGTACGCTTTTGCCAACCCAAAATCCGACAGCTTAATGCCCGCCCGCGAATCAAACAGAATATTCGACGGCTTTACGTCGCGATGGATAATGCCCTGATCATGGCAATGCGCAAGCGCCTCCAGGATAGGTCTCAAGGTTCCGATGGCGTCCACAGGGCTAATCGTTTGCGTCGAAAGCCGGTCAAACAACGAGCCGCCATCCATAAACTCGTTGTCGATGACCAGTTCGTCGTCGAAAGTGCCGAACGCGTTAAGGTGGATGACATTAGGGTGGCGAATCGCGGCGACTACGCGCGCTTCTTCTGCAAAACGGCTGCGAAACTCCTCGTCTCTGCCCAGATTGTCGTATAGGACCTTTATCGCGACATTGCGGGAAATCGAAGTGTCTTCGGCGAGGTAAACAACCCCCATTCCCCCGCGACCCAACTCGCGAAGGATACGGTACTTTCCCACCTGGGTTTTCATCGTCTGCGATGCCAAAATTTGGCGCCTTTGATTTGGATAACCCCGGCGCTAACCGTATGCGACTCGCGAATTCGGAGTCAAATGCTGGGCGGCGACAGTAGGGTGGGTTTCGGGTATTCTTTTTGTATGTATATGGAAAAGTTCAGTTGCCAGCAATACTCAACACCTATCTGAAGCGCTCGCAAATATGATTCGTGGAGATGAACGGGCAATGGCGACGTAACAGCAATAATGTTTCGCGTGAACTTAAATGCGGGTAAGGATGCTCGCAACACGTTCTAATGCTGCGCGAAGGAGGGTGAACGATGGGTCTTCAAGCGGGCGGTGCGGATCGGTATTTATCCGTCGCAGAAATGCGGGAGGCGGATCGGCGTTGCATCGAGGAGATTGGAATACCCGGTGCGGTGTTGATGAACAATGCGGGCATGGCCGTCTTTCGCGAAGTGGATGGTGGGCCGGTGGGGATCGTTTGCGGCAAGGGCAACAATGGTGGCGATGGTTTCGTTGTAGCCCGGCTTGCGTTGCTTGCCGGGTTAGAAACGCGGGTCATGCTTGTTGCGGATCCTGGGACGATTACGGGTGACGCCGCTGTTTTCATGCGCGCATTTGAACGGGTCGGGGGGCGCATCGATATGGCGTGCACCGTATTGAAGGCGGCTAACGAGGTTGTTGCCCTTGCACAATGCCATGTGATCGTCGATGCCTTGCTTGGCACTGGGATACGCGGCGAAGTAACAGGCCCGGCGCGCGCGGCTATTGACGCGTGGCCCGCCGTGCGGACGATTTCGGTCGATGTGCCTTCCGGGCTTGATGCGGACACCGGCGAGGTTTGCGGCGCATGCGTGCGCGCGGATACGACAGTTACATTTCAGTATCCGAAGAAGGGATTTCTAAACCCGCGCGCCGCAGAATACCTCGGGCGTTTGGTGATTGCAGACATCGGCATTCCGCCGCAATGCGC
>CALEZK010000270.1 GCA_937928585.1 uncultured bacterium
CCGTTGTTGAGCGTGCGTGCGTAGACGCCAATGGTGATCAAGGCGAGCAGCGCGACTGCCAGTTTCTGCGCGTTCGACAACCTTCGCCGGGTATCCATCAAGCCGCTCACGGCGCAGTTGGCTCCACTTGCGACTCAATAGTCTCAAGCAGTTGTTTCGCAATCGTATTGCCGGGATCAAGTCGCACCGCCTCGCGCGCCGGTGCCACCGCTTTCGCAACTGATCCTTGTGCAACCAGCGCCAATGCATGCAGCAGATGCGCGTCTGCGCGCTCCGGATGAAGCCCGATGCTCGTGAGCGCGAGGCCTTCCGCTTCTTCCGCGCGGCCCAACTTTATCAGCAGCACGCCGAGGTTGTATCGCGCTTCGTGGTTTGCACCGTCATTCTCGACGGCGCGCACAAACGCGGCCTCGGCCTCGGCTGGTCGATTTAGCGTATCTAGTGTGACGCCGAGGTTATTCCAGGCCTTACTGTTGCCCGCGTCCTTTGCGACAGCGTGTTGATACGATTCCAACGCTTTCTCATGGTCCCCCATCCCCTGATACGCAATTCCAAGATGGTAATGCGCGTCGGATTCGCGATGTTTCCCATTCAACGCAACGTTCAAATGCGGAATTGCAGCTTCGTAGAACGCATCGTCAACAAGTAGAAGCCCGAGACCCATGTTCGCTACGGGGTTCTCCGGCATTACGCTGATTGTGTGCCGGTACAGAGTCTCCGAGTTTCGCCACACGCCAATCTGATGCCACGCGGCGTACGATAGCGCGGCAATCACCGCCATCCATCCTGCGTGCAAGGCCAATCGCGCTGCGCGCCCGCCGAATCGTGTTGCGAGATCGTAGGTTCCGAACGCGACCATAATCGCAAGGCCGATCATGGGAATGTAGGTGTAACGATCTGCAATGGCTTGTGTCCCGACTTGAACGAGTCCTATGACAGGCACAGTTGTTCCCACGTACCAAAACCAGCCGACAGCCAAGTATCCAGCGCGCCTGCCGGCGAACAAGGCAAGTCCGGTAATCGAAACGAGAAGGAGCAATGCGGCTGTGGTGTAGAGCGCCGGTGTTGCGCCCCGAGGATGCGGGTAGTACATGATTAAATCGCGCGGCCAGACGGACATCCCGATATACCGCACGTAGGCCTCGATTGCATTCTCGATGCGCATCGACATTGGCAACGCACTCAGAGCGCTCGTCGCCTGCGCCCCATGTTGCACAACAAGCGTTGCAACGCAGGCTGCCAGGACCATCGCGAATAGAGGCAGCTTCTCATAGATCAGCGGCCAGTAGCTTTCGAATCGACGAGGCTCGCGCACACGCTGCAGCGGCCAGTAGTCCAGCAGCAAAAGCAGAAACGGCGCTGTAACCAGCATCGGCTTTGCCAGCAGACCCAGCGCGAGAAAAAGCATGGTGAAGAAAGTGTAAATACGGCGTCCGCTGTCCCTTCGCTTCGCATACGCGAGGAGGAAAAGCATGAGGAATAACGCGCTAAGAACATCCTTGCGTTCCGACACCCACGCTACGCTTTCGACGTGCGCGGGATGCACCGCGAAAACCGCGGCAACGACAGCACTGGGCCAACCAAGTTTTGTGAGACGAAAAAGCGCCAGGCCTAACAGGAGCGCACTTGCAGCATGCAAGAGCGCATTCACCAGGTGGTGCCCCCCCGCCCACATGCCGAACAGGGAAACATCCAGCATGTGGGATAGCAGCGTGAGCGGCTGCCAGGTGCCAGTATTGCCGGTGGTAGCGGCGTATACGAAACCGCGCGCCGTCAGCCCTGCGCGCACTTGCTCGTTCTCGACGACATACACCCCGTCGTCGTAGCTGACGAAATCGAACTGAATGGTTTGAAGATAAAGCGCGATAGTCAGACATGCTATCGCGCCAAGCAGGAAGTAGAAACGGCGATTAGCGGGTGTGGTCATTGCGCGGCGCGGGGCATCAGGGCGCGTCTTGCCCGGCGTCCTCGGCAACATACAGCGCGGGGTCGATGCGAACGAAGTGGCGCAGCATGAGTTCGGCGAAAAGGCCTATGCAAATGGTTATCGCGCCCGTCGCGGCCAACACCAGCCCGGCGGTAAACAGCGCAGCCCCTACCGCGGGATGCGCGCCGCGCCAAACGAACACGCCGGATACGAGCACGATGAAACCTAGCAACTTTTGGATCACGCCCAGCTTGCCGAAAAAATGGCCCGGTGCATGCCGGTACTTCGTGAGAAACCACATGGTCATGACGTCCATCGCGCCGCGCGTGAACCGTTCAAATCCATATTTGGATTTGCCGTACCTGCGCCGATGATGTTCGACCGGAATCTCCGCGACGCGATAGTTGAGGTTGTGCGCCAGTACCGGAATCAGCCGATGCATTTCGCCGTATACCTGTATCTTCTTCACGACTTCGGTGCGCATCAGCTTGAAACCGCAGTTCACATCGTGCAGCGGCACGCTGAACAGCCACGCGACAAACCAGTTGTAGATGCGCGAAGGCACGGTCTTGTGAATTGGATCGTACCGCTTCGCTTTCCAACCGCAAACGACATCGAACCCTTCTTGCATTTTTGCGATGAAACGGGGAATTTCGCGCGGTTCATCCTGTAGATCGGAATCCATCGTGAATACCACGTCACCGTCCGCCCGGTCGAATCCTGCTGCGAGCGCGGCGGACTTCCCGAAGTTTCCGCGCAACCGGATTATGTCAATCGCCGGGTTCTTCTCTCGCAGCGCGCACATGGTTTCGTAGGACCCGTCGGTACTGCCGTCGTCGACGAAAAGGATGCGGTACGAATGCGGCGCAACGTGTTCCGCAATGCCCGCGGCAAGCGGCTCGAGAGTGTCGCGCTCGTTAAAGACCGGAATGACAAAAGTGACGTTCATCGCTACGCATTCTAGCACGATGAGACAACACGGGAAAGCAGGCACCTACGCCTTCAAAACGAGGATACCGTTCGCGCTGATGGTCACGCTTGGGCCGACCGTTTCGCCCGTGATGAGGTCGGGAAATTTGCCGGGCAGCTTTACTTCTTTTCGTTCCGCGGCGTGATTCAACACGAAAACGATCCGATGTCCATCGCCTTTGTGTTGCACCACTTCCACGCCCTCTGGAATGTCTTTCATGGGATAATCGGGCAAATACTCCGCAATGAAGGCCTCCAGCACGGTCCTCGGGAGGTAAACCCCAATATAAATGACCTGACCGCTGCCAACGCTTCGTCGCACGATCGCGGGCTTGCCTTTCAACCGGCCATCAAGATACTCCGCGAGGGACTCCGCACCCATCAGCTCCAGCACTTCCAGCCAGTGCCGCACGCCACAGGTTTGCGCGATAAGCGCGCCGCGCGCGAAGTTTATAGTCTGCTGGACCGTCGCCGGCGGTACAACGACCTCTTCGACCGTTGCGCCAATCAGCGCGGCAAATTGTCCCGGCCGCGGAATGCCGATCATCGCGTTGTTCAATTCGCGCGTACCGGACTGCGCAGTCAGGATGAGCGTGCCGCCGTCGCGAACGTATTTTTCCAAACGGGCCACGGTTGCGTCATCGACAATTGAGAGGCACGGCGCAAGCACTGCGGAATAGGTCCGCATCTCGTCAGCGCCATCGATCATCGCGCACGTGTGCCCCGTACGCTTCACGGCTCGATACAAATCGAAGCAATGATCGTCGTAGTGGAAACCGACTGCGCCGGGTTGCGCTTCCGCGCTCCAGCGCGCGTCGAAACTCCGTAGCAGGGCCACCTTGGAATCAATTCGCGTGCCTTCGAGTTCCGCGGCGACCTTCCCGAATTCGTCGCCCGTGCGCGCGACTTCCTTGTAGCGCCTGCGCGGCGCACCATCCCAATCCAGAACCCCCGCCCGCAAATTGTCCGCGCCGCCCAACGCCGCGCGGAAGGGATGAAAGAGAACGCCGGTCGCGCCGTTCGCGACGGCCTGCCAGGCCCATCGCCGCAGCTCGGCAGGCTCGGCGGATTCGCTCACCACGCCGGGCCGTTCCTGCATCGCCCCGCACGTTTGCTCGGTAACCCAAAATGACCCTTTCAGCGAACGCGCAACCGCGCTGCCATACGAGGCGAGATAGGGATCGGTTCGATCCGGCGTGCTCACTCTTCCAACGAAGTCGAGATGCTCGGCGAGCTGGTAGAGATTCAGATATCCCGCGCGCGGCACGGTGCTGCACGTAATCCGTGACTCCGGCGACGCGCTGCGAATCGCCTCGGCCTGCCGGCGATGAAATCCGACCAACATGTCTGAAGCAAACCGCGCATAATCCTGCCAATGCCCCGGATTTGCCTTGCCCCGATCACCTCGCGGCAGCGTCACCTCCGACCATTGACGAATCTCCATGCCGCTGGCCGCCGACACCCACGCCTCGTTCACGGCGTCAGTCGTTTGATACCTCGCCAACAGCCAAGCGCGAAACGCCTTCTCGCAGTGCTCGCAGTAACACCGCGCAGACCCGCCGCTCCCCAGCGCGTTGTCGATCTGCCACGCAACCACCCCGCTGCGCTTTGCATAGTGACGCGCGAGGTTCTGCACCAGCGCCTCGCTCAACATCTGAAACTCGGGCGCGTTAATGCAGCACGCGTGTATCGTCCCCGGCGCGGCCCTATGGCCCCGCGCATCATGCCGCAGCACATTCGGATGCCGCGAATGCACCCACAACGGCGCAACGGCAGTCGGCGTGCACAGCAGCGTGGAGATGCCCTCCTTCTCCAGGACGTCCAACACTGGGTCAAGCCAATCGAACCGGTACTTGCCCTGCTCAGGCTCGAACCGGCACCAGCACGACTCGCCAATGCGCACCGTATTCATGCGCGCCTTGACCATAAGCCGAACATGGTCCACCGCCTGCGCCGCACTCCACTGCTCAGGATGATAACAAGCGCCAAAACGCAGCATACACGCCCCTCTCCCCAGGATTCCCACTGCGGAACTGTAAGAATAGCAGAAGCGGTTTGTTTAATGGCTAGTGACAGGCGGGAGATTCTGAGAAAGCTCGGGGGGTGGATCAACGCCTTGACTCGCTGTGAACTGAGACTGTGCTGGTATCTAAATATGCTCCCGTGGGTAATGACGAATTCGCATTTCATTTCTAGAAACAATCCAGAAATAAGCCAGCATGAGTACTACCAGGACCTGCTCAAAATTGAGAATTCGAAGTGGGACTGGCCTCAAGGCCTCTATTGCAAATCTTATAGCAAGATAAGCGCCGAGGACCGCGAATAATTTGTGTCTCGCCGAGCGCGGTGCGTTGGTAGTAAAATACCCAATCCCGACCGATGCGGAACCTGCGAGCGCACATTGATCAAGACAGGGCCAGTACGTGTACATGGCGACTGGAAGTACGCGATGTACAGCTCCCGGCAATGTACCCTGACAACAGCCGCCCAGCAGGCACCCGAAGCGCGCAATGAAGGCTGTAAGAAGTACTCCCGCCACCATGTTGTCGAAGAATTCCGAGTGGTTCGGAAGACGCCTACGTACCATCCAGTTCGCCGCAATTAGCACGCCGAAGATAGCACCAAGGCTTCCGAGACCGGCCTTGCCTAATCCAATGTCCCCGATATTCGCGCCTTCCCAAAGCTGGTGCAACACTCCTTGAGCCTTGGCTCCGGTCGCCCCAGTCACCGCCAAGATCAGCACCTTCAAGGATGTTTTAGCAAGCCCTAGCCCAAACGCATGACGAACCTGGGAAAAGCTCCAACCAAGAAAGAATGCTATGGCTGTAGCCCAAGCGAACTCTGAGTTTTGGACGGATGCGGTTATCGTCGCTAGCATCGAAACAATTCCGCTTGCCCTGTGGCTTGTACTGCTACGGCCACAGGGCAAGCAATTACCTAACGTCTATTCATGGACAGATTTCTGCCGCCTGATGCGAGCAAACCCTGTCCCAGTGATGCCTCCCAAGAGGATGCAACCGGCTAGGATCCAGCGAAGGAGCTCGTGCCCGCTTGCCGTATCGCCGGGCATACCCAAGATTGAAGCTTCTTGTGCTTGCGGCACGTCTTCGACAATCTGGAACACACCGCCGAAAGTCACATCAAACTCCGCGGTCACACCTCCCTCTTCGTCCACGACTATCACTGGATCGGATGCCAGCCAGCCTTCAACCTGGTCACCGAAGTACCACTTACCAACGTCTTCGACGAAATAGACCACGCGTACCGTCTTGCCTGCCATACTTTCGGGAACCGAGACACTCACGTGGTACGGATCGCTGAAGGCACTGGCCGGCTCAATACGCCATATCTTGCTTACTTCTGGACCCAGAAGCAGACTAAGCGCACCCGCTGTTTCCCCTTCCGGCACAACACGGCCGCTATCCGCCGACACCGCATTGCCAGACTTTTTCTGCAATTCACCGTCATAGTAATAGTCTACAATGCAGGCGCCAGGCCCACACGGAGATGCCGCATACTCAAGACATCCCTTGCTGCAGTCTTCATTGGGCGGTGCCACATTGTATTCAAACATCTCACCTGCGATCGTCGGATTTTTCGGCGTTCCATCGCCCTTGTACTCAATGCGGGCTATTTGAATTCCGCCGAAATCACTGGCATCGCTGTCCAGTAGGAGATCTATGGACCCCAGAACAGCGCTGGTTGGGAACTCACTCGTCACAAATTCGCCGGTTCCTGTGTCGTAGAAATCGCTGCTGGTGATAATCTGATGAATTCCACTAATGATGGATACGTTGCCATTGTCGTCTACGGAAACGTTATTGGAACCACCCCAGTTACCTACGACTAAAGCGTCGTCCTTCAAATCAACGATTGAGAGAATAAGCCGGCAGACACCAGGCCGCGCCGCATTCTCTATCTGAAACTCTATTCTCCCATCTCGCTCCCAGCAATTGCCGTAGATAACATCAACACCGACATCAAGGCTCTTCCATTCGCCCGGCTCTACCTCCGTGGCGGTAAGATTTGCAGCAATCGCACCAGCAGCGGTTCCCTGAATGATCGCCGTACCTTCCGTGGAGTCTGCATCGACTGCGGCGTCCAAGGTCACCGTCTGGTAATTGTTCCAGTTTGCGGTCGTGAACGTAAGTACACGGTCCTTGGCGTTGTTCGAAACCGTGATGTCAGTATCGCCGCTCGCTCGCGATACGGTCACCGAAAGGTTGCTAGGTGGCTGCGCGCCGAGTTTCACCTTAAACGACGCCGAGCCGCCCTCCGGCACACCTAAGCTGGTCTTGTCAAACAGCACATTGAGTGAATCATCGTCTACTTCGGTCGCCGTCAGGCTGGCGCTCGTTAGGCCAGAACCCGCACCTTGGATTACTGCACTGCCGTTCGTCGCGTCTGCGTCCTGCTCCGCCTCAAGGGTCACCGTCTGATAAACGTCCCAGTTTGCGGGCGTGAACGTCCGACTTGCTCCAGACTGAATTGAAATGTCCGAGTCTCCACTCGTGCGCGATATCGTCACCGTCTTGTTACTCGTCGGCTGCGAACCCAGCCTGACCTTGAAAGTCGCTGTGTCGCCCTCGGAGACGTCTAAGGTGCTCTTATTAAATTCAATTGGAATTCCCGACAGATCGTCGTCGACCTCGGTCGCGGTCAGACTAGCGCTTGTCAGCCCAGTTCCCGTACCTTGAATAGTCGCGGCGCCGTTTGCCGTATCCGCGTCTTGTGCCGCCGCAAGCGTAACATTCTGAAAAGTGTTCCAGTTCGCCGAAGTGAACGTAAGTACACGATTCTTTGCATTACTCTGCACCGTTATGTCCGCGTCGCCACTTGCGCGCGACAACGTTACCGTTTTGTCGGTCCCAGGCTGCGTGCCCAGCTTTACCCCAAATGTCGCCGTGCCCCCTTCCGGTACGGCCACCATACTCTTGTCGAAAACCAATGATATGTTTGTTGAAGATCCAAACTGGTAGCTGGCGCTCCCATACGATGTAAAATTGACCCGTACATTGGCAGGAGTAAGTGCATACGATTCGTTCGCGTCGAATTGTAGCGCACCCTCACCAGCGGATGTGGCATTTACGGTAAAGTTTGCAAGCACCACTTCACCGCTTGTCGTACCTCCGCCTATGATCGCGCCAGCTATGTCTAATTGATTCCCGGCGAGCAAAGCAATAGGCAAGTTCCACGCAGATCCAACCTGTACGCCGGAGGCGCCGCCGACAATGGTCACATTTGCGCCAAGCACTATGCGGGCGGTGAACGATGACACGCTCTGGTTTGCAAAGTTCGCTCGGACTGTTACATTGACAGCATCGCCTTGTCCAACACTCGCACTTGCAGGATCGAAGCTAATGGATTCTGCAAACCCCGTTGACACCGATAGAAGGGTTGTGCAGGTAAGAAGTGTAAGTATTCTTAGTCTCACGTTAAGACTCCTTTAAGGATAGTGGATTCTCGCGTCCCAACAACTAGCTCGGAAGTGCGGGACAAAGGTCTGCCGAATTGAAAAAACACCAGTAAAATACTACCGGACCAGGACTCGCCTGGCTACTATCCCGCACCACAAAAGCCAAATCGCGGGGATTATTCACAAAGCTTTGCTGCCATGAAAAATTCGACCAGTGCCCCGCGATCGTGAATCTTGTTGTGTTAGTGGTTTCATCATATGACTCAAAGAGAAGGTCCTGACGGCGAAACCAATTGTTCTCTGAATAGTGGAGAAACGGAACATACCCAAGCGCACGCCTGAAATCCGCACCCACGACATCAATTGTCCATTGATGAAAAAGTCCGCGATCATCGTTAATCGCAGCATCCAATGTCACAATTGCGAAGATCTTTGGCCTCCTAATTTGTCGCAAATTGCTCCACGCGCTGGAATCAAATGGGGTAGCACCATCACTGGAAAACAAAGTCGCCCCGATTACTCCCAGTGTAGATTTTCGATCGCTATACCAATTTCTGGTATCTGCGTAAAAGTCCAGCCAGCCGTTATACAGCGGGGCGATCTCCTGCTCCACTGGCACATTTCGGTAGAAAGCAAATTCGGATCGAAACAATGGCGGCGTGAAACTCGTATCGATTATCTTGTCGCATGCAGCGACACCGGTAGCATGCGCTTCAAAGACATCAAACCAAGAGCGCAGGTTGTCGTACCTTGAGCCGGGCAGAGTTGCGAGCGGATCAATCAAATCTGAGATTGGGCGCACATAGTAGTCATCTCGAGCAGGGTTGTTGACAGCATTATTTATCGCGGGGTCTGCCCAAGCATTCACAAGCTTATCCATGTTGTTGATCAGGCTCGATTGATCGTCGAGGGCCGTGGCGCCCAACGGAACAACGAATGGGAAGTTTACCGTACCAATACCAGGCACAGTGACGCTCGACGGGCCTCCGCGAGTTCTAAGCGTTAACTTTACATCCTGCGTTTCTTGGGTATTATTCTTGAGCGATTTATAAGTTGCGCCAGCCTTCGCTTGAAAGGTAACGTTGTTAAGCTTTAGATCAACTTTAGCTCCAAACGCCGACCTTTCTGTCGCAAATTTCGTTGCGATGTCTATTTCTGCATATAATTCACTGAATCGATGCTCTGCATATATATAATGAGTGCCATACTTACTTGTGACAAATCCGGTATTCGGATTTAAGAGGTCCGCAGCGACATCTTCGGGAATGTTCCGATTCTGGGCAGGTATGTACCACCACCCAAAGTCTTTTCTAACTTTAGTAATGTACTTGTGTGCGCGCGCATCGGAATATAGTTCACGCTCGTAGTTCGTGCTGAGGCTTCCGTTGAAAGCTGCGTAAGTGACATCGAGTGAAGTATCAAGACTCTTAAAGTCTTTTTCTTGCCGCCTTGAGTACATGTATCGCGAGAAACTCTCGGTTTCTACCGCTTGTGTATAACGCGGAAAGTCCGGCTCAAATTCACGAATCGCGATTGTTGTCGGCTCGAATGCGTTTGGATCTGCTGGGTAGAGACGAAGTCCGGGAACCATGGACAATCGTTGAGGAAAGCTCACGCCGGTACCTACCCCAAATGTTGGTAGCGCTTTGGGCAAAATTGTTTCAAAACCGTTGAATTTGCTCACCGCCCCTGGCACGCCCACCGGTTGCGGTGAATTGTCCCATCCAAGATCCCGGAAAACTCCTGGGTAGTCTTGATTCCAGTGCTTGGCAAGGTCGTTCAAAACTACGAGATTCGGCTTTCCATATTCTGTCTGCGTGTCGCGCCATTTTTGCGCGAGGGCATTTAGGTCAAAAAGATTGATTTTTGTGTCATCTACGGTATTGCCCCAAATGACTGGCGGTCGTGGAGATTCTACCGATTGCGCACTTGCTGATGGGCTAATGCAAAAGACCGCACCGCTGCAAATTCCAAGCTGTATCAGTTTGCGAGTCGAGAGTCGCTCAAACATTTTGGATCATCCTTTTCTTCCTGGTTGCCCTGAGTGACATACTGACGTCGCCGGCATGGGCTTACGCTTGAGATCCCAGATGCAATGACGAATAACGCTTGCCCCACCTTTGCAGCCAACTACAATTTTTCAAAGAACAGAACGCGCATCAGTTCACTTGCTCTTTTTAAACTAACGACGGATCTGGTCTGTCAAAACTCCACCATTGCGCCGAAGACTTACCCGCTACCCTTAGTTTCCGGCGCCTTGCAAGACCGGCTCGCAAGAAAGCAATGGCCATGCCGGAAATCGATGTTTCCTGGCGAAGGCTGCGCAAGTCGATGAAAAACGGACGATTACGAATTGAATGATGTGTATGAGGTCTATGGTATTGGCGAGCACCAAGCGGTGTTAGTGTCTAGAAACTGAGCCACACGATGTCTCGTGAATGAACCATCCGTAGCCGAGAGTATGCGAACTACCCTATCGCGTTCGTGGCAAGAATCGAAACGCCGCAGACGGTAGCATCCCGCCCTGCGCGATGGGCGGAGAATTAGCCCTAAACGAGCCGTTCCACGAGACGCCCGCTGCGGATTCGCCGCAGAGAACCGGCGCTATACGACCCTTTCCATGGGCCGCTAGAACTGGATTCCGTACGCTTCGATTTTCTTGTAAAGCGTTGCTCGGGAGATTTCGAGCGTGCGGGCGGTAGCCCGAACGTTTCCCCCGGATTTTCGAAGAACGGACTGGATATGGCGCTTCTCGACTTCAGAGAGAGCGAGCAGCCCAGTATCGATCGCGTCTTTCTCGATCTGGGCGTCTGGGAAATGGAGATGATTTGTGCCGATCGTATCGGCCTGCGCCAATGTTGCGGCGCGCAGGACGCAGGAGCGTAGTTCGCGCACATTGCCGGGCCATTGCCAACTTTGAAGGCGTTTCAACGCGCCGGGTCCGATACCTGTCGCTGGGTGTCCCGCGTGTCGAGCGCGCTCTATGAAGTAATGCGCGAGTTCCGGTACGTCCTCCAGCCGTTCCCGCAGCGGTGGCATGTGAATCTCAATGTTGCTCAATCGGTAATACAAGTCGCGCCGGAACTGGGAGTCTGCGCCGGGCGGACCCGTGAGGCGATTCGTGGCGGCGATAATACGCACGTCCACATGGATCTCCTTGGTGCTGCCGGCGCGGTAAAAGGCGCCCGTCTCCGCAACGCGGAGCAGTCGCGCTTGGTTTTCGAGGGACAAATCCCCCACTTCATCCAGGAAAAGAGTTCCCCCGTGAGCTTCTTCGATTAGGCCACTTTTTCTGGCTTGCGCGCCGGTATACGCGCCGCGCTCGTGACCGAACATTTCGCTCTCAAAAAGTTCACGCGGTATCGCGGGGCAATTCACGACAACAAACGGATGCTGCGCACGGGCGCTGCTGTCGTGTATCAGGCGCGCGGCGACATCCTTGCCGGTGCCGGTTTCGCCAAGTAAAAGCACATTGAGTCGCGCGGTCGCCGCGTGCGCAATTTGCTCGCGAACGCGGACCATCTGCGGACTGTTTCCGACCAGGGTGGAAACAGCGCCGTCGTGTGTGCGTGCATAATCATAGTCTCTACGCAGCTGATCGCGTGCGGTAATGGCTTCGAGATGAGGCGCGAGAGTCTGCGCGACGGCCACGAAATATTCGAGGTCGGATTCGTCATAGACGGACGCGGGCGTTGTGCGCGCAATGGCGACGGCCCCCAGCGTTCGGCCTGCGTTTACAATCGGGCAGACCAATACGGTCTCCACGGCGAAACCATTGCCACGCCGCCGCCGCCGCAGCCGCAACAGGCCTGCCGTGCGTCGCATGGATTCGCGCATCGCTTCCTCCGGTATGTCTTCGCAAGGCCCATGGTCCGATGGGCAGAGCACCAACTTGTCCTCGCCTTCGATGAAGGTCGCCAGCCAAAACGCCTTTGGCGTCAGGCGTTCGTATACAAATCCTTCGAATGCGTTCAGTAATTCGACGGATGTGTGGGTCGATGCAAGTCGCAGTCCGAGCTGAAATACGCCGTGCAATTCTGAGATTGTCGCGGGCGCGCTTCTGTGGTTGGGAAGGGCGCTCGCCTCACGCAGGAAGATGCTTTTGTTCAGGTCTAGGACACAGGTCGTTTCATCGTTTTCCTTGGAGTGGACGTTTTCCCGGTCGGCGCTTACCGCAGCAATCACGAATGTGATCGGCCCCACGGACAATTCATCACCTGGTGCTAGCACCCCTTCGACTGTGGGCACACCGTTCAACAATGGCGCGTTCCGGCTGCCCAGATCTTTCAACTTCACTTCACGGAATTCGGTCAATACTTCGCAGTGCTGGCGAGAAACGGTCGGGTCTTCGATACAGACGTCGCAATGGTCGCCGCGACCAATTACCAATGGCTTCTCGGTAATAGGCCATGTCTTTCCCTTGCTTGCACCGCATTTCACTGTGAGGTAATACATCACGGTTTCTCCGCGCCCTTGCTTGGGTCGAATCTTCGCGGTGTGACGTTCAGCGTAACAATGTCCGAAAGAAGCCGGGTGCCTTCGAATGTGCCGTCGGTGCGCCAGAGTTCCTGCCCGTGCATGCCATCGTTCGCGGAAAATATGATCGAATTTCCAAAAGGTGTCAAGCCGCGTATTCGCGCGTCCTGCTGGGGCGCCGGGACGATGTCCTTGAACAGTCTGGTTGAACTCTCGTCGCCTTGCGTCATCCATAGCTCTTCGCCATGAATGCCGTCGTTTGCCCGAAATAGATAGCCCGCCGCGTGGAGTGTAAACTCGCGTGGTGATGACGATGCGGGCCCCTTGCGAATGTCGAGAATCATATTGGCGGATTTGCCATCGCTGCGCCACAGCTCTTCGCCCACCTTTCCGTCATTCGCAGCGAACAAGAAGAAAATTGCTCCAGGTTCCCCAGCTATGTCCTTGGGAAATGACCCTTCAGGTCCTTCACAAATATCGGCGATCATTGCCGTATTGCGCAGCGTTCCGTCGGTCCGCCAAAGCTCCGTGCCATGCACGCCGTCATCGGCCCGAAAAATCAGCGCATCTCCAAACACACACAGTTCCTCCGGGCTAGAACTGCCGCGGCCGGGGAAGATGTCCATCACCATCTGCGGGTCGGTGGCACCCTCCGTAAGCACCCACAGTTCCGCGCCGTGCACGATGTCATTTACAACAAAGAAAAGTTTATCGCCCATCTTGGTGAACGTGCGGGGCGATGACGACGGATTCGCGAATGGATCGCGATAGATGTCCTTGACCATGACTGTTCCTGCTTCTGTGCCATCGCTGCACCAGAGCTCTCTACCGTAGACGGGGTCCGCCGCGGAGAATAGTAGCTGTCCATTGAGATTTGCGAACCAGTAAGGCTCCGAGAATGCCGCGCCCGGGTTGATGTCCTTTACCATCCGGGTGCCTTCCAATGTACCGTCGGTGACCCAGAGTTCTTCGCCGTGCGTGCCATCATCCGCGCTGAAAAAGAGCTTTCCATTCACATCGCACAGCTGGTATGGTGCGCTCGTCGCCTCGCCAGGATTGATGTCTCTCACCAGATGCGCCGTGCCGTTCGTCAGGCTATACGACCAAAGTTCCTTGCCATGCTCTTTGTCCGTCGCAATGAAAAACAAAGCATCGTTAGATCGTACGAATGTATGAGGACTGCTCCCCGAAAACCCCGAGCAAATGTCCGCGAGCAGCCGTGTCGAATCTATTTTGGGATCGTAGCACCACAATTCCGATCCGTGAGCACCATCATCCGCCTGAAACACGAGCATTTTTTCCGCTACGATAAACTCTTGAGGAGATGATCCAATTCTCCCCGGATTGATGTCGGCGATCTGAATCGTGCCTTCCGGCGTTCCGTCGCTCGTCCAAAGTTCCTGACCGTATTCGGCGACATTCGAACAGAAGAATAGCCGGTCGTCGACGGCCACCAGGCGAAAGGTATCGGGCTCGACCGCCTTCACAAACTTTGTGCCTTCCTCGGTTCCATCGGTGCGCCACAGGCCGGTACTGGATTCTCCTCTGCCACCCTCCAAACGCCAGTAGGCCACGAAATACAGCTCGTCGCCCACCATCGCGGCCCGCGCTCCGTCAAAGCCGGGGTCAGATCCCTTATCGCCCGGCCACAGATCAATCACCAATCGTGTTTCACCTGCCTCGAAATCTGTCACCCACAATTCTCGTCCTACATTGAAGCTTCCGGGGATGAACTGCGATGCGTTGAGATAGATTCGATTCGGTGTAGTAGCGAGAACGCGGATATCCGACGAGACACCGCCAATCCGATTGGGAGACGGAATCAACGCATTGGAGTCGCCAGGTAAACCAATCGTGTAGAGTGCGGCATTCTGCCCTTCTTGGACGGGAACGAAAATCTTGTCTTGCCTTGGAATGAGATACTGCGTCTCGGTCGACTTTTGCCCCGGGCTCAAGTCGGCGAGCATTCTCGTCCCTTCGGAAGTACCGTCTGAAATCCAAACCTCCTGACCGTGGAGTCCGTCATTGGCGAGAAACACGGCGTAGGTACCACTCGCCGTAATCCGCATCGGATTGGAAGACACCAACGGAAAATCTGTCGATTCGCCTGAACCTTCCTGACCAAATACCGTGGAAGCGACGAAAAGCATTGGCGTGATTATTTGAAAGACAGATCGCCGTTGTGACTGAACACGTTTCACGATGGAATGCTCTCGCCAAAATGCATCACTGCCCCGTGTGTACCCTTCACGACATCCGGCCAACCCCACCGTGCAACACACCGCGGCGTTCCGCTGCTGACACCGTCGGACACCTGGCAATTCAACCGCCAACGCGCGTTGTCCAATTCAACCTCCGGTCGGACGAAGTTTGCCACGGAAAACCGCATCTCAACAGTCAATGCGCCGTCGGCGTGAACGGATTCGATGTTTACGGTCGGCGTCCATTCGATGAATTGCTTATCCACGGCGCAGGAAAACTGGCTTTCGCCAGTAGACAGTGCGGTCAGCAGGTACACGGGGGATTCCAATACTGGGATGCCAAGTTCCGGAACGATGGCCATCGACACTTGCCAGTCGGAACCAACGCCCTCCGGCACGCGCAGCCCTACACATAGGTTTTCGTTGGAGAAAAGCGTGGAGAGCATGGAGTTCTGTGCGAACGGAACGCCCGGCAATGTCCAGTCCACGACCGCGCCGTCATCTGCGGCAGCCGTCCACAGCATCTCCAAACTTCCATCAATGACCACTGCGTCGTCGAGGTCGGCAATATACTTAGGCGTGATCGTCGAGCGCGGCAGTGCGGGAAGCAACGAAGCGACATCGATCCCCCACGCTGCGCGGCGCGGCAGCAGCTCATTGAAGATCAGCGGCTGAACAAGTGGGGCACGCTCAAGCGATGCAAAGAAACGGGTTGACGCGCTCGGATCCGCAGTGGAACGGGTGCTGATTGTGGCCCGAATCTCCGAGTTGTCTCTGACTTCATTCAACGTGAGCGAAGCCGTCATATGCTCGCGCTGTGCGACCCAAACGCCGGCCCCTTGTATCGTTCCCTGCCGATAGATGGTCGCGCCTTCGTCAAGATAGCGCGCATAGTCCCCGGTGAGTCCCAGTTTTCGGTCGCCCTCTTCATTCAAGTGCAGTCGCCAAAGCGCACGATCGGAAAATGCAATCAACGTGTCGCTGGCACCATCTGTTCCCGGCATGAGAATTCCCTGCATCGAATCTTTGCCGTCGATGCCCAACACGTCCACATCCAGAACGACCCACGCGGCCTCCGGAAGCGTTCGCGGCAACGTCAGAAGTTCCGATTCCTCCGCGACACGGTCTGTGGAAACAAGCTCCACGGAAGTCTGTTGTAGCGTTTCGGCGTTTCGGGCAGTAGATATTCGCCCATCGTTTAGAAACCAGAACGCGCCACCAAGAATCAGCAACACGATGGCGGGAATTAACCAAACCAATGCGCGAATGCTCGGAGCCGCGTGCTCCTTGTTAACCTTGGATTTGTGGGGCAGCCGTTTTGACTTTGGAATTGTGACGGTCAAGTCAAGCTTTTGAAGTTTGCTTGCCTCAAACTCCGGCGTAGCTTCGAGTGTTTTCAGTGCCTCAATCGCAGATATCGGACGCGCCTCCGGCTCTTCCGCCAGCAGATGCATAATGAGGTCCGCAAACTCACGCGAAATATGCGGCGCTCGTTGGGATATCGGAGGAATGCCCGATTGGATACGCGCTTTCAGAACCGCCAAGGGTGTTCCGCCTACGTGCGGCGCGGCACCCGTCGCGCCTTCGTATAAGAGGATGCCCAGCGAGTATAAGTCCCACGCGGCGGAAGGCTCCGAACCGTCCCAAAGTTCAGGCG
>CALEZK010000271.1 GCA_937928585.1 uncultured bacterium
CCATGGGACTTCACCTACATGTGGGGCGGCTATTTTGGCGGAGAGTGGTTCGACGAAAACCGCACCCGCGTGATCGCCGCTGACGATCCGAACATTTTGAAGTCGCTGGAATGGCAGGGGAGCTGGGTGCGCGACCCCGATGATCCCAACGCGCCCGCGTATGCGTTGGACAAGGAAGTTGCGCAGGCGTTCTACAACGGTTTCTCGGCGGGTGGCGCATACTTCAGCGCTACGAACCCGTTCTATACCGGCAAAGTGGCGATGATTCACGAGGGCGAGTGGCAGTGCACCTTCATTCCCAAGTACGCACCGAATCTCGATTGGGGTGTTGCGCCAATTCCGCAGCCGGAGGGTGCCCCACCGCGATCGTTTTCTCCCTCGACCGTGCTCGACGGCATCCCAACGGGCAGTCGCCACCTGAATGAGGCCTTCGAATTTCTCGCCTGGTTCTATCGGGCGCGCGAGGATGGAAGCGGTTCCCCAGCGAGCGACTACGCGCATCTCATTCACAACGTGCCAGGCCGGCGTAGTGAAGCCACCGAACCTCGATTCAGCCAGGATCCCAAGTTTAAGGTCTTCGTAAATGAACTGATGACCAAGCCTGCGGTGTACTACCCGGCTTCCCCGGTCGGGCGTCTGTTTGCCGATCAGGCGCAGGTGGCGCGGGAGTACGTCATGTTCGGTGCGCGCGAGCCGCAGGAAGCGCTGGATGAACTCCAGTCAAAAGTAAACGCAGAATGGGACCGCGTACGGTCCGACGCACCGGAGGCGGCACAATGACGCGTACCGATCGCCGGAATCTGCGGAACGGGCTCCTTTTTGCCTCACCTTATATTTTCGGATTCCTGATCTTTACCTTGTACCCGTTTGCGGCAAGTGTTTATTACAGCTTCTGCAATTTCAATGCAATCGAGCCCCCAATTTGGACCGGTCTCGACAATTACCGGCAAATGATCAATGACTCTACGCTGCGAACGTCCCTGTTCAATACGCTCTATTACACCGTGGGCTCCGTTCCGCTGGGGATAGCTTTTGCCATCCTGCTCGCCGTCATGCTGAATCAAAAGCTCAAAGGAATGTCAGTTTACCGCACGATCTTTTTCCTGCCTACGATTGTGCCGCTGGTCGCATCGGCTGTTCTTTGGTTGTGGGTATTGAATCCCGAAAATGGCCTGCTGAACGGCATGCTGCGTGTCTCCGGAATCGACTCGCTGCTGGGGGCCGTTGGCATACCGCTACCCAATTGGCTGGCAGATCAGCACTGGGCCATGCCGTCACTCATCCTAATGAGTTTCTGGGGTGTCGGAGGCGCCGTGGTCATTTTCCTCGCAGGCCTTGCCGAGGTCCCCCAGTCGCTCTACGAAGTGGCGGATATCGATGGTGCCGGGCCTCTTCGGAAGTTTTGGAACGTTACGCTGCCAATGATTACACCGACGATCCTGTTCAATCTGGTCATGGGATTGATCGGCGCATTCCAGTACTTCACGCAGGTCTACGTGATGACCGGCGGCACGGGCGGTCCCGCAAACAAAACGCTGGTGTACGCGCTTTATCTGTATCAGATGGCCTTTAAGTATCTGAACATGGGGTATGCGTCAGCGATGGGGTGGATGTTGTTCGTGTTCGTACTGGCGTTAACGCTCGGTGTCATGTACACCTCCAAGCGGTGGGTGCACTACCATGGCGACTAGAATGACGCCGAAAACCGTATTTGCCCACCTCGCCTTGATCTTCGCTTCGGTACTTTTCATTGCGCCGTTCGTTTGGATGGTCTCGACTTCGCTGAAACACGAAACGCAGATCTTCCCCAAGGCCGGCGAACCGCCGCAATGGATTCCGAAGACGGACAAATTGGACGCCGAAGGGCGCCGCGTTATTACCTATCAGGGAAAAACCGGCTCTGAGATTGGGGACGACGACGTCAAAAAAGTGATCCTGGTCGATGGCGAAGAATTAAAAGTGTGGCCGGAAGAAGTTGGATATGAGCAGGTAGTTGGTTTTCACTGGCAGAACTATCCAAAAGCCTTCAGCATGATCGATTTCTGGCTCAACCTGCGCAATACCCTCTTTATCTGTGTTTCCGTTGTGCTCGCGACATTGGTGTCGTGTTCTCTCGTGGCCTACAGCTTTTCGCGCATCGAGTGGCCCGGTCGCGATGCCTTGTTCGTAGTCGTCCTGGCGACCATGATGTTGCCCTACGAAGTGACGCTGATTCCGCTGTTCGTGCTCTACAAATGGCTGGGGTGGACCGGATCGTTCAAGCCACTCATTATTCCCGCATTCTTCGGAACGCCGTTCTACATTTTCCTGCTGAGACAGTTCTTCATGGGGATTCCGCGCGATCTCTCCGCGGCGGCACGGATCGACGGGTGCAGCGAATTCGGGATCTTCGCCCACGTTATTATTCCGCTGTCGAAGCCCGCTTTGGCAACCACGGCGCTCTTCATGTTCCTGTTTCAGTGGGCCGATTTCCTGAACCCGCTCATCTACCTCCAGGACGACCGTCAATACACCTTGGCCATCGCCCTGCAGCAATTTCAAAGCAACCACGAGGCCCAATGGGGACCATTGATGGCGATGTCTTCGGTGATTACCATGCCCATCATTCTGCTGTTCTTTCTCGCACAGCGCACTTTCATTCAGGGCATCACCATGACGGGCCTGAAAGGGTAGGGGATCTACGCTATCTGAAGTTGGAACGCACTTCCGTTGCGGCTCACTTGGCATTTCATCGAGAAAGCGTCGGACAACACATCGCTCTGAAGGCACGCGCTCGCCACGCCATGGGCCAACACGCGACCTTGCTTGAGTATCAGCACATTGCTGATCCAATCGCCGATTTCCTCAATGTGGTGGGTGACAAATAAAAAGGTTGGCGCCCCCGGAGAGCGCGCGAGTACGGAAAGGTCCGCGAGGAACCGATGCCTCGCGGCAGGGTCCAATCCCGCGCACGGTTCATCAAGAATAAGCAGTGCAGGCTTGGAAACCATTGCCCGCGCAATGAGCACCCGCTGTTGCTCGCCCTGGGAAAGTATGTTATAGCGTTTGTCCGCCAGATCGACTCCGCCCACGGCGGTCAGCGCGGAACGCGCGGATTCGTGTTCTGCTCCGTCAAAACTCCGATATACACCCAGTGTCGCGTCAAATCCAGACATCACCACCTGGAGCGCGCGATCTTCCCCTGGCAGTCGATGCTCCAACGACGAACTCACCCACCCGATGATTTTTCTCAATTCCGGAAGATTCGTTTTTCCAAACTCCCGCCCCAGTACCTGTACGCTGCCTTCGCTGGCCCATTCGTAGCCCGTGACAATTTTCAGCAACGTGGTTTTGCCGGATCCATTCGCGCCGAGAATGGCCCAATGCTCGCCCGCGCGAACAGTCCAGGACACACCCTCAAGAATCCGGTGGTCATTGCGAAGAAAGTGTACGTTCTCGAGTCCAAGAATATTCATGCGTGATCCAAGGAAGCACCTCGTTCCGAAGCGTACAACTACCAACCCTCTTTGCCGATGAGCGGCACGAAAATACATCCCGCGCCGGTGTCTTCGCGAAATCCCGACTCCGTCCGCACCACCCGCGTCAGATGTTGCAGTTCGCGCGTTCCCACAGGACAAATCAGGCGTCCGCCAATGCCCAGTTGCAGCTTTAACGATTCCGGTAGCGAAGGCGACCCGGCGGTCACGATAATCGCATCATAGGGACCTCCTTCCGGCCAGCCAAGTGTCCCGTCTGCAATGCGTAACGTTACGTTGGTAAAGTGCAAGGAGCTCAAGACCGAAGCAGCGCGCTGCGCCAGCGCTTCGATTCGCTCGATAGAAGTGACATGGGAGGCAATCCGTGCAAGAACTGCCGCTTGATAACCGGAGCCAGTACCGATTTCCAAAACGCGGTCGCTTGCCCGCAGTTCCAGTAGTTGCGTCATCGCCGCAACCATGTACGGTTGGGATATCGTTTGGCCATGGCCAATATCGATCGGCCGGTCCTCGTATGCCGCTGCGGCGAATCGGGCGGGTACAAAACGATGGCGCGGTATCTCACGCATCGCATCGAGCACGCGTGTATCCGTAATACCCCGCGCAATCAACTGGTTGCGGACCATGTCTTCGCGCGCACTGGCCCACTCATCTTCGGATTTGGGCCAGCCGGGTGGATGTGTTTCCATATCTAAAGCGAAACGCCTGAAAGCGCGCCGACTGCAACAGTACGAACAATCCAAAGCAGGAGAATCGCAAAAAGCGGCCCGATATCCACCGGTCCAAATGCGGGCGCAAGTTTACGAATCGTTCGGAGTAAGGGATCGACAGCCGATGCTATCCAGCGTAAGCGGCTATCGTAGAAATCGAGCTGTATATACGGTCCAAACCACCGCACAAGGATCATCAGCATGTACAGCGTGATTCCGCAATACAAAGCACCGACAATTGGGCCTTGAAGGTTCACGAAAACAAATACTCCTGGTGCCGCGTGTAAATCGGTCCGCGCGGCGTTAGTTCGGACTGGAATAATGACACGCCAGGCACCTCGAATTCACCCGCGTCAACCAATTGACCTGGCTGAAGTGTGTTCAATGCCAGGGGGATCGCCAAAGGACTTTTTACCCGCGCAAAGGTCACATGCGGGTGAAAGTTTCTGGTGTCAGGCGCAAGGCCCGTGTTTCGCGCAATTGATTCGCAACGTGACTGGAGCGCGTCTAATCCATTCGATGAGGTTGAAGCACCCATCCAAAGAACTTTCGGGTCCATTTGTGAGGGAAACGCCCCCAAGCCGTGGATCCGCAAGGTAAATCTCGGCAAATCTGACACAATCTCCCGGAGACCCCTGTCTATTGACTCCAATTCCCTGTCAGAAAGCGACCCAAGATATCGCACCGTCAGATGGAGATTGCCCGCGGCAACCCAGGTGGCGCGCCTGCACTCCTGACGCAGCGGCGCGGAAATCGCGACGATGGCCTGCCTTATGTTTTGCGGTAACTCAATAGCAATGAAACAGCGCACGCTGCGTCTCCCGTTTCCATTCTATAGCCTCCGCGCTTAGGGCGACGATGTCAATTTCAAAATCTTCGGTCAGTCTTCTTTTGTTCGACATCGAGACCGTTTTCGCTTGAATCCCCGAGTCAAAAGGCACTAGTCTTTGGTGATTCGACTCTTGGGTAGGCGGGGCGGGGCGCGCGAGTGCGCACGCTTTTCCGGGTAGTGATAAAGCAAATCGCAGTGGGGCCAATTCTATGCCCTTTCAGGAGCTTTTACTGTGACTGATGTACTGTTCGGCAAGAAAAAGTGGACTGATGGACTCACGGGCTATCACTGGTTGGTGCTCGTCGTGGTGTCGCTCGGCTGGATGTTCGACACCATGGACCAGTGGCTGTACGTCCTCGCACGCCAACCTGCTCTAAAGGACCTCGCCGGACCTGAGGCAACTCCTGAACAACTCGCCAAGCTTGGGGGCTACGTACACGCCATCTTCATTTTCGGCTGGGCGACCGGCGGCTTCCTTTTCGGTATGGTAGGTGACCGGCTT